>NZ_PXWF02000347.1 GCF_003011895.2 Massilia glaciei
AGTGGGGGATAACGCAGCGAAAGTTGCGCTAATACCGCATACGATCTAAGGATGAAAGTGGGGGATTCGCAAGAACCTCATGCTCCTGGAGCGGCCGATATCTGATTAGCTAGTTGGTGGGGTAAAGGCCTACCAAGGCATCGATCAGTAGCTGGTCTGAGAGGACGACCAGCCACACTGGAACTGAGACACGGTCCAGACTCCTACGGGAGGCAGCAGTGGGGAATTTTGGACAATGGGCGAAAGCCTGATCCAGCAATGCCGCGTGAGTGAAGAAGGCCTTCGGGTTGTAAAGCTCTTTTGTCAGGGAAGAAACGGTGGCCTCTAATACAGGTTGCTAATGACGGTACCTGAAGAATAAGCACCGGCTAACTACGTGCCAGCAGCCGCGGTAATACGTAGGGTGCAAGCGTTAATCGGAATTACTGGGCGTAAAGCGTGCGCAGGCGGTTT
>NZ_PXWF02000035.1 GCF_003011895.2 Massilia glaciei
GCCGGCGCGCCGCGCGCCGGCGGCGCCGGGAGGGCCGGCCTGGCGCGCGCGCCGGCCCCCGTCACCGACGACAGCGGCAGCGGGAAATTGCTCTTCTTGTCGCTCACGCCGGCCCCGCGGCCGCCGCCAGCAGCGCGAGCTGGCGCTTGTGGGTCAGGTCGACCTGCAGCGGCGTGACCGAGACCTGGCCGAGCGCGGTGGCGTAGAAGTCGGTGCCCTCGCCGGCGTCGCGGGTCGCGCCCGGCGGGCCGATCCAGAAGATCTCGCGCCCGCGCGGATCGCGCGCGCGGATCACGGGCTCGGCCTGGTGGCGGCGCCCGAGCCGGGTCGCGGTGAGCGCCCCGAGCCGCGCGTAGGGCAGGTTCGGGATGTTGACGTTGAGCAGGTACGGCGCGTCGAGCTCGTCGAAGCGGCGCTGCACGATGTCGCGCGCGCAGCGGGCGGCGTCGTCGATGTGCTCCCAGCCGGACTGGACCTGGGAGAACGCGATCGCGGGGATGCCGAACAGATAGGCCTCGGTGGCGGCCGCGACGGTGCCCGAATACAGGGTGTCGTCGCCCATGTTCTGGCCGTTGTTGATCCCGGAGACCACGAGGTCGGGCCGGTAGTCGAGCAGGCCCGTGAGCGCCACGTGCACGCAGTCGGTCGGGGTGCCGTTGACGAAATAAAAACCGTTCTTGGCCTGCTGCACCGTCAGCGGACGGTCCAGCGAGAGCGAGTTGGAGGCGCCCGAGCGATTGCTGTCGGGCGCGACCACGACCACCTCGGCGATCGAAGCGAGCGCCTCGGCCAGCGCCGCGATGCCCGGGGCGAGGTAGCCGTCGTCGTTGCTGATTAGGATTCTCATGCAGCGATTTTACCTGAAGCAACGGTTCCATCGCGTGCCGGGCCCCAAGAAAATTGTGCGGCCACACTTTGCGCAACGCCGGCTCGCGCGGGCGCGTCCGCGCGCCGCGCCATGGGCCAGCCCGCTTCGGGTGCCCGGGCCGCCCCGCCGGGACTGCCTGTTGGCCACGCGCGGCCGCGCTTTCGGCGACAGCGCCCCGCGCGGCCGCGCCGGGCCCGTGACTACTGGTTGGCTACGCGCGCCTCGACCAGCGCCCCCTCGAGCGCGCTGACCTCGGCCTGGGCGAACGCGAGCAGCGCGTCCTTGTCCCCCTCCTGCTGGTAGACGTGGCGGATCAGGGCCACCCCGCGCCTGCGCACCGGGCTGTCGACGCCCGGGCGCAGCACCGACTTGCGCAAGGTGTCGGCGAGCTCGCGCGCCTCGCGCGGACTGCTGCTGTCGATCAGTTTTTGCAGTTGCGCGAGCTTCTGGTCGAGCGTTTCGGGGTTGTTGCCCAGCTCGCGCGCCTCGAGGATCGCCTCGCGCAGGTCGAGCGCGCCCATGTGCGACTGGTGCGGGCCCGAGGCCATGCCCCGCAGCCCCTGCAGCACGGTCTCCTCGAGGGTGCGCGCGGCCGCGCCGTGGCCCTGCAGCGTCAGCGTCGCCGCGAGCAGCTTCTTGCTGCGCAGCGTCTCGAGGTCGTCGACCCCGTGGATGCGCTCGTGCAGGTGGACCACGTGCTCCTGGAGCCGGCGCGCCGCCTCGAGCTCGCCCTGCCGGCCCAGCGTCGAGGCCAGCCGCAACTGGGTCGAGAGGGTGTCCGGGTGGTCGGAGCCGAGCCGGCATTCGCGCGCGCGCGCGAGCGCCTCCTGCACCGTGCGCACGGCCGCGAGGTCGCCCTGGGCGGCCCAGATCTCGGCGAGCGCCTCGCGCGCGGCGAGCGTGGCGCGGTGCTCGGGGCCGCAGTGGCGCTCGCGCGCGCCGACCACCGCCTCCTGCAGCTTGCGCGCGTTGCGCAGGTCGCCCAGTTCGCTCAGCAGGCGCGCGAGCTGCTCGGTGCAGCGCAGGGTGTCCTCGTGCTCGGTGCCGAGCAGGCGCTGGCGCCCCTCGAGCACGCGCTCGTAGACCATGCGCGCCCGGCTCAGCTCGTCGTGGCGCGACAGCGTCTCGGCCAGCCCGGCCAGGGCGTCGAGCGTGCGCGCGCTGGCCGAGCCGTACAGCCGCTCGCAGCTGTGCGCGAGCTCCTCGTGCAGCGCCAGCGCGGGCGCGAACTCGCCGAGCAGCGCCAGCGTGTTGGCGAGCCCGGCGCGCGCGGCCAGCGCCTCGGGGTGGTCGGCCCCGAGCAGGGCGGTGGCGCTCTCGCGCAGCGACTGGTAGAGGAATTTGGCCTCGGGCAGCTGCCCGCCCTGGCGCAGCTGGGCGGCCAGGTTGGCGCGGCTGGCGCGGGTGTCGGCATGGTCGGCGCCGAGCGCGCGCGCGCGCAGCGCCACGCTCTCCTCGAAGCAGTCGAGGGCCTGGCGCTGGCGGCCCTCGGCGGCGTAGAGCTCGCCGAGCCGGTTCAGCTCGCGCGCCAGCAGCGCCGACGGCACCGCGGCGGCGCCGTCGCGCGCGAGCGGGCGCGCGGCCTCGATCGCGCCCTGCAGCGCGACCTCGGCGCGCGACTGCCACGGCAGGCGCCCCGGCAGGAACCACTCGAGCAGGGTCTCGAAGGTGCGCGTGAGCGAGAAGCGGTCGGCGCCGCCCTCGTGCGGCGCGGCGGCGCCGCCGATGGCGTCGCACTGCTGCAGCTGGATCTCGTCGAAATAGCTGTCGAGGCACACGCGCGACATGCCGTAGGCGCCGCGCAGCAGTTTCTCGAGCACGGGCTGGTAGCCCGGCGCGCCGCGCACCGGGCTGCCGCGGCGCCATTGCTCGCGGCGCGCGCCGGCGGCGCCGTCGACCGCGCACGGCAGCGGATAGACCAGCAGCGGGCGCTGCTCGTCCTCGTGGCTGCAGCGGTAGTCGATCGCGCGCGTGACCACGCCCGTGATGCCCTCGAGGCTGCGCTGGTTCGGCGTGAACAGGGCCACGAGCCTGCCGGGCAGCAAGGTGGTGCACACGCTCACGGCGGCCGAGCGGCCGCTGCGCGCGTCGACCAGCACGTGGGCGAACTGGGCCGCGAGGTGCTCGCCGAAGCAGCGGAACAGCGCCGGGCAGGCCTTGAACAGGCCGTCCCAGTCCATCTGGTCGGCCCGCTCGCCGTAGCTGCCGTCGAAGCGGCCGGCGCGCATGAGATAGAGCGGGCGGCTCTGGTCGACCCGTTCGACGTAGTGCTGCCAGTCGACCGCCTCGAGCACCTCGCGCGCGAGCGCGCTGTCGTCGGCGCCGGCGGCGCCGCGCCCGAGCAGCGCGAGCTGGGCCCGGCATGCCTCGAAAAACTCGAGCACGCCCCCGCGCCCGTCCTGTGGTTCGCCGGCATCGCCGAAGTGGTGGTGCAATCCCGGCGATTCGGTGTCCCAGTCGATCATGAGCACCGGCACGGTCGCGTTGTCGCGCCCGGCCAGCAGCTGCGCCATGCTCGACAACGCGACACTGCGCGCCGTTCCGCTCTCGAAGGAGTAAAAGGTGGTCACCGCGCCGGGAGCGGTTATCGGCGGCAGCGTAATACGGGCAAGTTCCATGGTGCTCCTCATTATTTTTTTGGAAAGGATAGATCCGGCATGTCGCGCCATATGGGTGGGACCTCCGGCATCGTGAATTGGTTGCAGTCGTGGGCGGCTGGCGTGTACATTTTCTGGTACTGGTACTGGACCGCGATGCGCTTGACGATCTTTTCGATGTCGGGCAGGAAATCGGGGTTCGACTTGAGGTCGGGCGTGGCCATCGTGTAGCGCGAGAAATCGACGTACAGGCCGGCCTCGGTGATCTGGGGCGGCAGTTCGTGCACGTGGCGCGTCATCACGACCGGGATGATCAGCCGGCTCGGCATCTGGTACCAGGTGCTGCGCTCGGCCTCGATCGCCTGCATCGCGGCGAATTCGCGCCGGGTGTAGGGGTGCATCTCGTACTTGGGCGTGTAGATCATGATCATGCTCACGCTCTCGCACATGGCGCGCGCGATCTTGCGGTCGAGGTCGTCGCCGCCGCCGAGCTTTTCGGTGTCGATGAACAACTCGTCCTCGTCGTCGAGGTGCGGCTCGAGATAGCAGCGGATCGCCTCCGCCAGCTCATCCTTGAATTTATTCATGAGCGCATGACGGCCATGCACGTAGCTGAAAAAACAGCCGTGGCGGATAGACATAAGGCAACCTCCCATTTCCAAAACAACAACCGGCATACGCAAGACCAGTCCGACTTTAACAAGCTCGACCTCCATCACATTGCGATCGCACAAACGCCCTTGCGGGCTCATGATGGGGAGCGCGGGGCGCCCGTTTCAGGCATAATAAAAAATAAAACGGCCGTGCGTTTTTGTATGGCCGACCGACAACAACCGACATGGAGACGCCGATGAAAGCCGTAGTGTGCAAAGCGTGGGGGCCGCCCGACAGCTTGGTGGTGGAGGACCTGCCGGAACCGGCGCCGGGCCCGGGCCAGGTCCGCATCGCAGTCCGGGCCGCCGGGGTCAACTTCCCCGACGTGCTCATCATCCAGGGCAAGTACCAGGTCCGGCCCGGGCTGCCGTTCACCCCGGGCAGCGAACTGGCCGGCGTGATCGACGCGCTCGGCCCGGATGTGGCCGGATTCAAGGTGGGCGACCGGGTGATCGCCTTCGTCGCCCACGGCGCCTTCGCGCAGCAGGCGCTGGCGCCCGTGCAGGCGCTGCTGCCGATGCCGCCGGGCATGGACTTCGACACCGCCGCGGCGCTCACCTTGACCTACGGCACCTCGCACCACGCGGTGGTCGACCGCGCCGCGCTCAAGGCCGGCGAGACCATGCTGGTGCTGGGCGCGGCCGGCGGCGTCGGGCTGGCCGCCATCGAGATCGGCAAGGCGCTCGGCGCGCGCGTGATCGCGGCCGCCTCGAGCGGGGAGAAATTGGCGGTGTGCAAGGAGCACGGGGCCGACGTGCTGATCAACTACAGCGACACCGACCTGCGCGCGGCGGTCAAGGAGGCCACCGGCGGCCGGGGCCCGGACGTGGTCTACGACCCGGTCGGCGGCGCCTACACCGAGGCCGCGTTCCGCGCGATCGGCTGGCGCGGGCGCTACCTCGTGGTCGGCTTCGCCAACGGCGAGATCCCGAAGCTGCCGCTGAACCTGGCGCTGCTCAAGGGCGCCTCGCTGATGGGGGTGTTCTGGGGCGAGTTCGCCAGGCGCGAACCACAGGCCAACCTGGCCGCCATGCTCGAGCTGCTCGGCTGGCTGGCCGAGGGCAGGATCCGGCCGCGCATCTCGGGGCGCTACAGCCTCGAGCAGGCCGCCGGCGCGCTGGCCGACATGGCCGCGCGCAAGGTCACCGGCAAGGTCGTGATCGTTCCGTAGGAAAAACGCGGGCGCGCGCCCGTCGCCCTATTCCCCCGGCGATTCCCCCGGCGATCCCCCCGGCGATTCCCCCGGCGATCCCCCCGGCGATTCCCCCGGCCCAGGTTGCGCCGCCGGCGGCCGGAAGAACGCGAGCACATCGTCCTCGAGGCGGGTGCGCTTGAACGGCGGCAGGCTTTGCCAGATGCGCTTGCCGTACGGCTTGGAGATCAGGCGCGGGTCGCAGATCATGAGCACGCCGCGGTCGGTCTCGTCGCGGATCAGGCGCCCGGCGCCCTGCTTGAGGTTGATGATCGCCTCGGGCAGCTGGTGGTGCATGAAGCCGTTCATGCCCTGCCTCTCCATGACCTCGATGCGGGCCGCGAGCACCGGGTCGTCGGGCGGCGAGAACGGCAGCTTGTCGATGATCACCAGCGAGAGCGCGTCGCCGCGCACGTCGACGCCCTCCCAGAAGCTCTGGCTGCCCACCAGCACCGCGTTGCCGGCCTGGCGGAAGGCGTCGAGCAGCTCGGTGCGCCCGCGCTCGCCCTGCACGAACAAAGGGTAGTCGAGGCCGCGCCCGGCGAACTCGGCGCGCAGGCGCTCGGCCACCTTGTTGACCGCCCGGATCGTGGTGCACAGGAAGAAGGTGCGCCCGCCGGCCGCCTCGATCACCGGCAGCGCGCAGTCGACCACGGCGTCGGTGTAGCCGAACGAATTCGGCTCGGGCAGCCCGGACGGCACGTACAGAAGGCCCTGCTGTTCATAGTCGAACGGGCTCGGCCAGCTGCGGGCGTCCTCGCCAGCGAGCCCCATCTGGTTCGAGAAATGCTTGAAGTCGTTCTTGACGGCCAGCGTGGCCGAGGTGAAGATCCAGCTGCGCGGCGTGCCCTCGCGCTGGTTGGTGAAGATCGGCGCGATCGACAGTGGCGTCTTGTGCAGCTGCAGCGACGACGAGAACGCCTCGACCCACAACACGGCCTGGTCGCCCTCGACGACCTTGCCCTTGGGGTCGGGCTTCCAGGCCGCCAGCGCGGCGGCCAGCTCGACCGCGCGGACCCGGCATTGCTCGATCGTCTCGGCGCGCGCCGCGTTCTCCTCGAGCGTGTCGACCAGGCCTTTGAGCTGCTCCTTGAGCGCCTCGAGCGCCGGGAAGAAATCGGACGACGGCGGCACCTGCGCCAGCGCCAGGCGCATGGTGTCCTGGCCGAACGCGAGGCGCAGGTCGCGCGCCGCCTTCTCGACGACGGTCACGGCCTTGGCCCAGTCGGTGCCGCCGCGCGCGTGCGCCAGGCCCTCGGCGAGCACGTCGCGGCACAGCTCGAGCACCTGCGAGGTCGACACCGTCTGGCCGAAGAACAGGGTGGCGGTGTCGGGCAGCTGGTGGGCCTCGTCGAAGATGATGGTGTTTGCCGAGGGCAACAATTCGGCCACGCCCGTGTCCTTGAGCGCGACGTCGGCGAAGAACAGGTGGTGGTTGACCACGACCACGTCGGCCTGCTGGGCCTCGCGGCGCGCCTTCATGACGAAGCAATCCTGGTAGTACTGGCACTCCGAGCCCATGCAGGTGTCGCGGGTCGAGGTGACCAGGTTCCAGATCAGCGCGTTCTCGGGCACCCTGGCCAGCTCGGCCTTGTCGCCCGAAGTGGTCATCTTGATGAAGCGCGAGATCTCGCGCAGGTTGCCGACGTCGTCGCGCGAGGTCATGCGCCCGTTTTGCAAGGTGCGCTCGAGGTGGTAGTGGCACACGTAGTTCGAGCGCCCCTTGAGCAGCGCCACCGAGACCGGCGCGCGCAGCGCCGCCCTGACGGTCGGAATGTCGCGCAGAAACAACTGGTCCTGGAGGTTCTTGGTGCCCGTCGAGATGATGGTCTTGCCGCCCCACAACAGCGCCGGCACCAGGTAGGCGAAGGTCTTGCCCGTGCCCGTGCCGGCCTCGGCGATCAGGGTCTTCTGGCCGGCGATGGCGTTGGCGATCGACTTGGCCATCTCGGTCTGGGAGCGGCGCGGGGAGAAACTGCCGACGGCGGGCGCGAGCGGGCCGCCGGCGCTGAACAGGCGGTCGATCTCGGCGTCGTGCGGGCCGGCCGCGGCGGGCGGCCCGGCGGGCGGGTCGGCGGTGGCGCCGGCGCTGTGGCCGGCCGCCGGAATGGGATGGGTCAAGGTGTCGATCGGTGGGGCGAAGGCATCAGGCCGGCACATCCGGCACCAATTGCATTTTCAGCAGGGTGATATGGTCTTTCAGCTGCAGCTTGCGCTTTTTGAGGCGGCGCAATTGCAGCTGGTCGTGGTGGCCGTCGAGGATCAGCAAATCTATGACCGCGTCCAGGTCGCGATGTTCCACATCGAGTTCGATAAGGCGGCGCTGGATTCCTTGAACATCGGTCATATTTCAATTTTTCCAATATTTTATTATATAAACAATTGAGCGCGGGAACGGTATGCGCATACAATCTCAGCATTCGTATCCGACTGTAAAACCGCGTCGGGCTTGCGACAATGGTGTTTCCAGGTGCATAGTTTAATCTACGGCGACGTTGCCGCCAATATATTGATACAGTGTTGGCCGAAGCCGGGCGTTTCCCGACTGGCGATCGGAATCATATTTGGGTGAAAATGAACGAATACAAAATTGAGGCGGGCACCGCCCAGCACATCGGAAACCGGGCCCAGCAGACCGACCGGACCGCCCTGTTCACGGGCGCGCGCGCGCCCGGCTACGTGCTCGCCGTGCTGGCCGACGGCATGACCGGCGGCGCCAGCGCCTCCGAGCAGGTGCTGCAAAGCGCCAAGCAGATGTTCGACGAGTTCAAGCCGGGCGACCGCGCCAGCACCGAGCGCCTCTCGCAGCTGCTGCGCGACATGGTGCAGGAGACCCATTCGATCATCCGCATGAACACCTTCACCACCAAGACAGAGGCCCAGAGCTCGTTCGTGGCGCTGGTCATCTCGCCGTTCGGCGAGGCGGTCTGGGCGCACACGGGCGATTCGCGCCTGTACCGCTTCGCCGGCGGCCAGTGCAAGGCGCGCACCAGCGACGAGGCCTATGTCAACCACCTGGTCGAGGCCGAGAAAATGCCGCTCGAGGCGGCCAAGAACCACCGCCGCGCCAAGACGCTCGTCAACGCCCTCGGCAACGCCGAGCGCAAGCCCTTCGCCACCGTCGGGGTGCACGGCGAACTGGCCGCGGGCGACACCTTCCTGCTGTGCTCGGACGGCCTGTGGTCGCTCTTCACCGACGCCGAGCTGGGCGCCGTGACGGCCAAGAACACGCCGCGCCAGGCGTCCGAACTGCTCATCAACAAGGCCGCGGAGCGGGCCCAGGGCAAGGGCGACAACTGCACCATGGCGATCGTCAAGCTGGTGCGCCCGCCCGCGCCGGCAGGGCTCGGCACCAGGCCGGCGGCCAGGCCCTAGCAGCCTGCAGGGCTTCGTATCGCCGGCCGCGAAAAGCGCCGGACGGTCCATATTTCACCGTTTTTAAGCCAGGCAGGCTCCCCGGCGCGGGCGCCTCAGGGACGCTTGGCGGGCGGCGCCGGGTCGGCCGGCGCGAAGCGGCCCTCGCTGGCGTCCTTTTCGGCCTTTTCGGCCTGCTTTTCGGCCCGCTTGGCGGCCTGCTTGGCGGCGACCGCGCGCTGGCGGCGCGCCGATTCGGCGCGTTTTTCCTCGAACCTGGCGGCACGCGCGGCCCGCAGCGGCGCCTCGGCCCGCTCGCGCTCGGCGATGCGTGCCAGCTTGGCCGCGTGCTCGGCCTCGCGCCGCGCCCGGTCCGGGGCGCGCGCCGGCCGCGCCGCCTCGGCCACGGGCTTGGCGGCCGGTTCCCTGTCGGCCCATTCGACGGCCCGCCTGGCCTCGTTGGCGGCGTGCTCCCTGGCCGCCTCGGCCATCGCGAGGTCGCGCTCCTCGACCGCCTTGGCGCGCTTGTAGCGGCCGGCGTCGACCTCGACCACGCGCACCACGGCCAGCGTCGCGCGGCGCCGCTCGCGCGCCGCGTCGAGGCAATTGTTGACGAAGAACTTGGTGTAGCAGAAGCGCTCGCTGTCGGCGTAGTCGGCCTCGGCGGCGGCGCGCAGCCTGGCCGCCTCGGCCAGCGCGCGGTCGGCCTCGAGGGTCGAGCCGAGCACCGGGCCCGGCGGCGGGGTGTCGGCGCCGGGCGGCGGCAGCATCATGCCGACGCAGCCCGACAGCGCGGCGCCGGCCAGCGCCAGCGCGCAGGCGCGCGGCGCGCTTGAAAACCGCGACGCGAAACGGGAAGAAAACCCAGAGGCGAAACCGGAGGCGAAACGGGAAGTGAAACCGGAAGTGAAACCGGAAGCGAAACGGGAAGCGAAGCGGGAAGCGAGGCGGAAAGCCATTTTTAGTGTCCTTGTTGGGCGTCAGGCGATCGCTTCGGCCGCGCCGCGGCGCTGCGCCTCCATGTATTCGCGCGACTGCATCTCAATGATACGCGAGACGGTGCGGTGGAACTCGTTTGCCAGCATGCCCTGCGTGTAGAGCTCCTCGGGCGCGACCTCGGCCGACATGAGCAGCTTGACCTTGTGGTCGTAGAACACGTCGATCAGCCAGGTGAAGCGGCGCGCCTCGGACGACATCCCGGCCGACATCGCCGGAATGCCCGACAGCACCACCGTGTGGAAGCGGCTGGCGATCTCGAGGTAGTCGTTCTGCGAGCGCGGGCCGCCGCACAGGGTGGCGAAATCGAACCAGATGATGCCGCCGGCGCGCCGCAGCGCGCGGATCTCGCGCTCCTCGATGCGGATGCGCGGGTCCTCGTCGGCGGTCTCGGCGATTTTCGAGTAGGCCGCGCGCAGCGCGCTGTCGGCCCTAGCGCCCAGCGGCGTGTAGTAGCTCTCGATCTGCTCGAGCGCGCGCTTGCGGTAGTCGACCCCGGCGTCGACATTGAGCACGTCGAGCTTGTCCTTGAGCAGCGCGATGGTCGGCAGCATGCGGTCGCGGTGCAGGCCGTCCGGATACAGCAGGTCGGGGTCGTAGTTCGAGGTCATGATGAAGCTGACGCCGTTCTCGAACAGGGCCGTGAGCAGGTTGTACAGGATCATCGCGTCGGCGATGTCGGAGACGTGGAACTCGTCGAAGCAGATCAGCCGGTATTTTTTGGCGATGCGGCGCGCGACCTCGTCGAGCGGGTCGGCCACGCCCTTGAGCTCGTCGAGCTGGCGGTGCACCGCGCGCATGAATTCGTGGAAGTGCAGGCGCGTCTTGCGCACCACCGGCACCACCGAGTAGAAGCTGTCCATCAGGAACGACTTGCCGCGCCCCACCCCGCCCCACAGGTAGACCCCGCGCGGCACCTCGGGGCGGTTGACCAGGCGCTTGAACACGGACGAGCGCTGGGCGCGGAAACCGACCCACTGGCCGTGGGCGAGCTGGAGCCGGTCGACCGCGCGTTGCTGGGCCGGGTCGGAGGTGAAGCCGCGCTCGGTGAGCGCGTGCTGGTAGAACTGTTGGACGTCCATGGAGCGATCGGAGGGCCGGACGGGGGCGGATGCCGCCCGTCCGGCTGGTGCTGGTTTAGAAGTTCAGCGCGCGCTTGTCGACGGCGAGCGCGGCTTCCTTGGTCGCCTCGGACAGCGAGGGATGGGCGTGGCAGATGCGGGCGATGTCCTCGCTCGAGGCGCGGAACTCCATCGCCACGACCGCCTCGGAGATCAGCTCCGAGGCCATCGGACCGACGATGTGCACGCCGAGGATCTCGTCGCTCGTGGCGTCGGCCAGGAACTTGACCATGCCCGAGGTGTCGCCGAGCGCGCGCGCGCGGCCGTTGGCCAGGAACGGGAAGGTGCCCGCCTTGTAGGCCACGCCGGCGGCCTTGAGCTGCTGCTCGGTCTGGCCGACCCACGCGATCTCGGGCGAGGTGTAGATCACCCACGGGATGGTGTTGAAGTTGGTGTGCCCGTGCTGGCCGGCGATGCGCTCGGCCACGGCCACGCCCTCCTCCTCCGCCTTGTGCGCGAGCATCGGCCCGCGCACGACGTCGCCCACCGCCCACACGTTCGGCAGGCTGGTCTTGCAGTCGTCGTCGACCGCGACGAAGCCGCGCTCGTCGAGCTTGAGCCCGACCGTGTCCGCGCCCAGGCCGGTGGTGTTGGGCACCCGCCCGATCGAGATGATCAGCTTGTCGAACACGGCCTGCTGGGCCGCGCCGTCGGCGTCGACGTAGTCGACCGTGACGTCGGCCGCGCCGGCCTTGATGGCGCCGATCTTGCAGCCGAGCTTGATTGCCAGGCCCTGCTTGACGAACAGCTTGTGCGCCTCCTTGGCGATCTGCTCGTCGACCGCGCCGAGGAACACCGGCAGGCCCTCGAGCACCGTCACCTCGGCGCCGAGGCGGCGCCAGACGCTGCCCATCTCGAGGCCGATCACGCCGGCGCCGATCACGCCGAGGCGCTTTGGCACGGCGCCGATGGCGAGCGCGCCCGCGTTCGACAGGATCAGTTTCTCGTCGAACGGCGCGCCCGCCAGTTCGCGCGCGTTCGAGCCGGTCGCGATGACCACGTGCTTGGCCTTAAGCGTGTCGGGCTTGGCGCCGGCCACGCCGATGGTGTAGCCGCCCTCGGCGGCGCCGGCGAAGGCGCCGCGGCCGTGGAAGAAGGCGATCTTGTTTTTCTTGAACAGGTACAGGATGCCGTCGTTGTTCTGCTTGACGACGCCGTCCTTGCGCTTGAGCATCTGGCCCAGGTTCAGTGTCAGGCCCGCGACGTCGATGCCGTGCTCGGCGAAGCCGTGGCCGGCGTGCTCGAAATGCTCGGACGACTGCAGCAGCGCCTTCGACGGGATGCAGCCGACGTTGGTGCAGGTGCCGCCCGGCGCCGGGCCGCCCTGGGCGTTGGCCCACTCGTCGACGCAGGCGACCGAAAAGCCCAGCTGCGCGGCGCGGATCGCGGCGATGTAGCCGCCGGGACCGGCGCCGATGACGACCACGTCGAATTGTTTTGCATTGCTCGTTGCGCTGCTCGTTGCGCTGCTCGTTGCGCTGCTCGTTGCGTTACTCATTATCAAAATTCCTTGATTATTCTTCTGGAACAAAAATCCACATGAGGATGTAGACCACCACCCCGAGGCCGAGGCTCACCAGCGTCAGCAGCGCGAAGGCGAGGCGCCAAATCCAAGCGTCGGCGCCGGTGCTCTTGGCCAGGCCGCCGCACACGCCGGCCAGCCAGCGGTCGCCGCGCGAGCGCCGCATGGCGCCCAGTTGCGCGGCGAAATCGTTGCCGCCGCCGGCGCCGCCGGTGCCGCCCGTGCCGCCCTTCTGCAGGCTCACCTGGGACGACAGCAGCTTGGCCTTAGCCTGCTCGAATTCGGCATCGGTCAGCGCGCCGGCCTGGCGCAGTTCGTGCAAACGCTGGATTTCGTCGGAGATACTCATGTTGTTCACCTCATAGGAGAAAAACCGCTCCCGCCACATGGCGAGAGGGCAGCTCGGCACGCCCGCGCAAGGGCGCGCGGTCCGCTTACAGGTCCAGCAGCAGGCGCGCCGGATCCTCGAGCGTTTCCTTCATCGCCACCAGGCCAAGCACGGCTTCGCGCCCGTCGATGATGCGGTGGTCGTACGACATCGCCAGATAGTTCATCGGGCGCACCACGACCACGCCGTCCTCGACCACGGCGCGGTCCTTGGTCGCGTGCACGCCCAGGATCGCCGACTGCGGCGGGTTGATGATCGGGGTCGAGAGCATGGAGCCGAAGATGCCGCCGTTCGAGATCGAGAAGGTGCCGCCGGTCAGGTCGTCGAGCGTGAGCTTGCCCTCCTTGGCCTTGGCGCCGAATTCGCCGATCCTCTTTTCGATCTCGGCGATCGACATCTGGTCGGCGTTGCGCAGGATCGGCACCACCAGGCCGCGCGGCGAACCGACCGCGATGCCGATGTCGAAGTAGCCGTGGTAGACGATGTCGTTGCCGTCGACCGAGGCGTTGATGACCGGGTACTTCTTGAGCGCGGCGACGGCCGCCTTGACGAAGAACGACATGAAGCCGAGCTTGACGCCGTGCTCCTTCTCGAACTTGTCCTTGTACTTGTTGCGCAGGTCGATCACCGGCTGCATGTTGACCTCGTTGAAGGTGGTCAGGATCGCGTTGGTCGACTGCGACATGACGAGGCGCTCGGCGATGCGCGCGCGCAGGCGGCTCATCGGGACGCGCTCCTCGGGGCGCTCGCCGAGGCCGGCCGCGCCTGGCGCCGCGACCTGCTGCAGCGGCGCCTTGGCCGGGGCCGGGGCCGGGGCCGCGACGGCCGGCTTGGCCGCGCCTGGGGCGGCGATCGCGCCGAGCACGTCGCCCTTGGTCACGCGCCCGTCCTTGCCGCTGCCGGCGACATCGAGCGCGCTCATAGCGTTGTCGGCCAAAATTTTGGCCGCGGCCGGCATCGCCACGCCCGCCTTCGAGGCCGGGGCGGGCGCCGCCGCCGCGGCCGCCGGGGCCTCCGGCTGCACCGGCAGGCTCGACACCTCCATCGGGCTGACCTTGGCCGAGCCCTCGGTGTCGATGATGGCGATCACCTCGCCGGCGACGACGGTGCTGCCGTCGCCCTTGATGATCTGGGTGATGGTGCCGGCGCCGGGCGCGGGCAGCTCGAGCACGACCTTGTCGGTTTCGACGTCGATCAGGTTTTCATCGCGGCCGACGGTTTCGCCGACCTTTTTATGCCACACCAGCAGCGTCGCTTCGGCGACCGACTCGGACAACTGGGGGACCTTGACTTCGATTTGTGCCATGTAGAACTCCGTGTATTGTTTTTGCGGCGCCCCGAAGGGTGCGGGGCGCCCGGTCATTATTTGGTGAGGACGAAACCCTTGAGCTTGGCGAACGCGGTCTCGAGCAACTCCTTCTGCTGCGCGTAGTGCTTGTCGTAGTAGCCGACCGCCGGCGAGGCCGAGGCCGGACGGCCGGCGTACGCCAGGCGCTGGCCCGCCTCGAGGCTCTCGAAGATGTTGTGTTGGATCTGGAACCAGGGCCCCTGGTTCTGCGGCTCGTCCTGCGCCCACACCAGTTCGTTCGCGTTCGGATAGCGCTTCAGTTCGGCCGCGAACGACTTGTGCGGGAACGGATAGAGCTGCTCGATGCGGATGATCGCGGTGTCCATCTGGCCGCGCGTCTTGCGCGCGTTGACCAGGTCGTAGTAGACCTTGCCCGAGCAGGCGATCACGCGCTTGACCTTCTTGGTGTCGATCTTGTCGTCGACCTCGCCGATGACGGTGTGGAAGGCGCCCTTGGCCAGCTCGGTCAGGGGCGATCCGGCCTCCTTGTTGCGCAGCAGCGACTTCGGCGTGAGGATCACGAGCGGCTTGCGGAACTGGCGCACCATCTGGCGCCGCAGCAGGTGGAAGATCTGCGCGGCCGTGGTCGGCTGCACCACCTGCATGTTGTTGTCAGCGCACAGCTGCAGGAAGCGCTCGGGGCGCGCCGAGCTGTGCTCCGGGCCCTGGCCCTCGTAACCGTGCGGCAGCATCATCACGAGGCCGCAGGCGCGGCCCCATTTGACCTCGCCCGAGCTGATGAACTGGTCGATGACGACCTGCGCGCCGTTGGCGAAGTCGCCGAACTGCGCCTCCCAGATCGTCAGCGTGTTCGGCTCGGCGCTCGAGTAGCCGTATTCGAACGCGAGCACGGCCTCCTCGGACAGGACCGAGTCGATCACCGTGAACGGGGCCTGGCCGTCGGACACGTTCTGCAGCGGCACGTAGCTGCCCGCGTCCCAGCGCTCGCGGTTCTGGTCGTGCAGCACCGCGTGGCGGTGCACGAAGGTGCCGCGGCCGGCGTCCTGGCCGGTCAGGCGGATCGCGTAGCCGGACGCGACCAGCGAGGCGTAGGCCAGGTGCTCGCCCATGCCCCAGTCGAGGTTGGTCTCGCCGCGGCCCATGCTGGCGCGGTCGCCGAGCACCTTTTCGACCAGCGAGTGGACCTTGAAGTCCTCGGGCACGGTCGTGATGCGGGTGGCCAGGCGCTTGAGTTCGGTCATCGGCACGGCGGTGTCGGCCGAGTCGGTCCACTTGCGGTTCAGGAACGGCAGCCAGTCGACCGCGTACTTGTTCTTGAAGTTGGTGATGACCGGGTCGACCGTGTGCTTGCCGGCGTCCATGGCGTCTCGGAAGGCGGCCACCATCTTGTCGCCGCCGTCGGCGGGGATGGTGCCCTGGGCGACCAGCTTGTCGGCGTACAGCTTGCGCGTGCCCGGATGCTGGCCGATCTTCTTGTACATCAGGGGCTGGGTCAGCGCCGGGGTGTCCTGCTCGTTGTGCCCGAGTTTGCGGAAGCAGATGATGTCGAGCACGATGTCCTTCTTGAACTGGACCCGGTAGTCGAGCGCGATCTGGGTCGCCAGCACCACGGCCTCGGGGTCGTCGCCGTTGATGTGCAGCACCGGCGCCTCGATCATCTTGACCACGTCCGAGCAGTACAGGGTCGAGCGCGAGTCGCGCGGGTCCGACGTGGTGAAGCCGATCTGGTTGTTGATCACGATGTGCACCGTGCCGCCGGTGCCGTAGCCGCGGGTCTGGGCGAGGTTGAGCGTCTCCATGACCACGCCCTGGCCGGCGAAGGCGGCGTCGCCGTGCACCAGGATCGGCAGCACCTGCGAGCCGTCCTTGTCGCCGCGGCGGTCCATGCGCGCCTTGACCGAGCCTTCGACCACCGGGTTGACGATCTCGAGGTGCGACGGGTTGAACGCGAGCGAGAGGTGGACCGGGCCGCCGGCGGTCGAGATGTCGCTCGAGAAGCCCTGGTGGTACTTGACGTCGCCCGAGGGCAGCTCGTCGCCGTGCCTGCCCTCGAACTCCTCGAACAGGTCCTGCGGCGACTTGCCCAGCGTGTTGACGAGCACGTTCAGGCGGCCGCGGTGGGCCATCCCGATGACGATCTCCTGCACCCCGTTCTCGCCAGCGCGCTGGATCGTCTCGTCGATCGAGGCGATGAACGACTCGGAGCCCTCGAGCGAGAAGCGCTTCTGGCCGACGTACTTGGTGTGCAGGTAGCGCTCGAGGCCCTCGGCGGCGGTCAGGCGGTCGAGGATGTGGATCTTCTCCTCGTTTGAAAACGACGGGGTCGAGCGGATCGACTCGAGCTTCTCCTGCAGCCAGCGCTTCTC
This sequence comes from Massilia glaciei, assembly GCF_003011895.2. Lineage (GTDB taxonomy): Bacteria > Pseudomonadota > Gammaproteobacteria > Burkholderiales > Burkholderiaceae_D > Telluria_A > Telluria_A glaciei. Next base: position 16,368 of record NZ_PXWF02000035.1, read on the forward strand.
GGCCGGGTCGCCGATGTACATGAACTCGGCGCCGATCGAGCGGCAATAGGTGTCGCGCAGCAGGTTGAGCAGGTCGCGCAGGGACGCCGTCTCGGTGCCGAAGTAGGTGTTGCTGATGTTGAACTGGATGTCCATGTCGGCATCCGTGAAGCCGTAGAAGCTCGGCTCGAGTTCGGGGATCGCGGGGCGCTCTTGGCGCTGCAGCGGGTCCAGGTTGGCCCACTGCGAACCGAGGTAGCGGTAGGCGGCGATCAGTTGGGTCACGGCGACGCGCTTGCGGCCCATCTCGGCGTCGGCCGAGGCGGTCACGACGCGGATCGGGCCTTGCTTGGCGCGCTCGGCGAAGGAGGCGATGACGGTGTTGTGGGCGACGTCGGGCTTGTTCGAGCCGTCGACGGCGGGCACGTTTTGCATGGCGTCGAAGTACGCGCGCCAGTTGTCGGGCACCGAGCCGGGATTGTCGAGGTACATCTCGTACAACTCTTCCACATACGGCGCATTGCCGCCGAACAGGTAGGAGTTGGCACTATATTGCTGCATCATATTGCTCACCTTTCTTCGCGTTTCGCGAGTTTGGCGGGTTAATCTAACCTTCCGCGACACGGCCTGACCGGTTAGCGGATTGCACATCAAGTTGTGGGGAAGGACTTTTACATATTGTTCAATTCTTTGAAAGCAAGCCAGAATAGCACGCGACATTGTAACGCATCATTCCACGTTGCGAAAAAATGTGATTGATCATTTTTTACATCCAGCAACTTTCAGCGCGCGGTGGCGGGGCCGGCAACTATGCATATCTGCATAGCCGCGGCGCGAGCCATGCATATTTGCATAGCCGCGGCGCGAGCCAACCATATTTGCATATCGGCGGCGCGCCACGCAAGTTTGAATCACGTGGCGCGCCGCGCGGGCGCGTTGTTTGGCGCGAGCAAGGCGCGGGGAGCTTGCCCGCGGCCAAACAGTTGGCGGCGCCGGCCGGGTGGGCATGCCGTCGGCCCCCTCTGGCATTCGTGCTCGTTTGGCGTCGCTTTTCGCCTCGTTCCGCCTTGTCGCGCCTC
>NZ_PXWF02000036.1 GCF_003011895.2 Massilia glaciei
GCTTTTCGCCTCGTTCCGCCTTGTCGCGCCTCCCCTGTTGCCGATCGGACAGGCGGGAGACGAAACGCGACAGAACGCGCGCGAAACAGGCGTCAAACGCGCACGAATGCCAGAAGGGGGCATGCGGACGCGCCGCCCGCGCCGACGCAAAAAACTTTTCCTGGACCAACTTCTGGCCTGTCGGAAAACAGGATACACTCGCGATTTCCCGGCCGTTCCTGCCCTCCCGCCCACCAATAACCCATCGGACAATCGCTTGCGCATCTCCATCGGCCACCGCCTGTTCGCCTCCGTTCTGCTGGCCATCGTCGCGGTGGCGGCGGCCGCCATCTTGCTGATGCGGCAAAACGTGGTCAGCAGTTTTGCCGAGTACGCGGTCCAGATCGAGCTCGACCGGTTGGAGCAACTGAGCGGCGCGCTGGCCGGTCAATACCAGGCGCAGCGGGGCTGGGACTTCGTGCCGCGTTCGCCCGCCCGGCGCGCCGGCTGGATCGGGGAGGAACTGGCCAGGCTGCAGGCAGGCCGTCCCGCCGCCCCGCCGCGCCCGCCGTCACCGGCAGCCCCGCCCGCGCCGCCGGCGCCGCAGCCTGCCGCAGCTGCCGC
>NZ_PXWF02000037.1 GCF_003011895.2 Massilia glaciei
GGGGTTTCCGTTCAGGCACTATGTAGGCGGTGGTGGCCGCCGGGTTGGCGACGGCTATGGCGGCGTTGGTGGCGGCGTCGGCAGCGGCGTTGGCCTTGGCCTTGGTGATGGTTGCGCGATTAAAGCCGCGCAGTTACTTCGCCGCCGGATCCAGATAAAAGACCGCAACCGCCTCAAGCCGCGGCGTGTCGTTGATGTTCTCGATGCGCACCGCAGCGCAGTCCTCGGCCGCCACGCTGCGCCAGTTCGGCACGCCCGCGTTGGCGAACAAGGCGTTGGCCTTGGATTTTCCCGTCAGGTCGAGCGCGATGCGCGCGTTGCGCGGCCCCGGCCCGTAGTTGACCTCGAGGATCTCAAGCCCGTAGGTCGCCAACCAGCCCTCCCACAAGCCCTTCTCCGTGCCGGCCACGATCCGGTCGAACATCTCCGACAGCTTCAAACCCTTCTTGACCAGCCCGAGCAGCGGCTTGAGCGAGGGCGCGCGGCGCGCATCGATGCTCTTTTTGCCCGCCCCGCACTCGTCGATGGCGCGCAGCTCCTTGCCCAGCGCGGCGTCGCGCTCGGTGTAGTCGCGCATGCGCACCAGCATGTCGGCGTCCAGGAACGGATTCGAGGTGAGCTTGACGCCGTCCTCGTCGCGCTTTTCAGGCGCCGGTTTCGCCTTGGGTTTGGCGGCAGGCTTTGCCGCCGGCTTGGCGCCGGCCTTGGCCGCCGGCTTTGCAACCGGCCTGGCCAGCAGCTGCGCGGCGAGTTCGGACTTGGTGGGCGGCTTGACGGCGGGTTTATTCTTTTGCATTGTTGTTTGTCCTGTGGCAAGCCACTTATTTAAGCCAGCCACGGCGGCGGAAGAACCAGAACGGCGTGATCATGCTGCCGACCATCAGCGCCAGCGCGAACGGGTAGCCGAAGCTCCAGTCGAGCTCCGGGAAGCGCTTGAAGTTCATGCCGTAGATGCTCGCGATCAGCGTCGGCGGCAAAAACGCCACCGAGGCGACCGAGAAGATCTTGATGATCTTGTTCTGGTTGATGTTGATGAAACCGACGGTGGCGTCCATCAGGAAGTTGATCTTGTCGAACAAGAACGAGGTGTGGCCGTCGAGCGATTCGATGTCGCGCAGGATCTGGCGCGCCTCCTCGAACTGCTCGGCGTTGAGCAGGCGCCCGCGCATCAAAAAACTGACCGCGCGCCGCGTGTCCATCATGTTGCGCCGGATCCGCCCGTTCAAATCCTCCTCGTGCGCGATCGCGTTCAGGGTCGCCGCGGCGTCCTGGTCGGTGAATTCCTTTTGCAGCACGCGGCGACTGACTTCTTCGAGATTCTGGTAGATGCCTTCGAGCGCGTCGGCCGAATACTCGGCGTCGGTCGCGTACAGGTCGATCAGCACGTCCATATAGTCGGCGATCGAACCGGGGCGCGAACGCGCGCGCATGCGCACCAGCCGGAACACGGGCAGATCGTCCGTGTGCACCGAGAACAGCATTTTTTTGGCCAGGATGAACGCGACCGTGATCACGCGCGACGGCCCCTCCTCCTCCTCGAGCAAGAAGTCGGTGCGCAGGTGCAGGTCGCCGTTTTCGGCCTCGTAGTAGCGGGCCGACGCCTCGATGTCCTTGACCTCGTCCTCGCCGGGCAGGATCACGCCGTAAATGGCCTTGACCCAGGCGCGCTCGTCGTCGTTCGGGTCGGTCAGGTCGACCCAGACCGGCGCGACGTTCTCAAGGTCCGATCGCGACTCGATCGGCACCTGGTTGAGACGGCCATTTTGCAATACGAATACGTTGATCATGCGCGCTCTCGGCCGGACGATGATGGGGACGCGGACCGGGCCGCGTCAAAACAGCGCAAGTGTACCCTTTAGACATTTGCGCGGCCACCCCGAAACGACGATTTCGCCTCAGCGCAACTGTTTTTCGATCATTTTGTCGACCTCGGGCATCGAGGTCGGCGCCTCGGGCGCGGGCGCGACTGCCTTGGGCGTGACGAAGCCGCGCGTCTCGCTGGTCCGGATCACCTTGCTGGTCCGGTTGTCGGGCTTGCAATCCTCGTTTGAAACGACCGTCCTGCCCTTGATGACGCACTTGCGCAGCAGGCCGTCGTCGCCGTTGGCGGCCCTGCGGCCCTGGTCGAGCAGATCGCCGGCGCGGGCGCCGGCGCTGCCGCTGAGCTTGGCCCAGCCTTCGGCGAAGAAGTTGCGATCGGCCCGCATCGACATCATCGCGCACATGCCCACCCCGGCCACCAGCGCCGAAATCACGGCCACCTGCACCAGGCCCAAACCGGCCTGGCGCCGGCGCGCCCGCATCGGATGGGTCCTCATGGCAGCGCCGCCGAGTTCATGCGGCGCATGATGATGCCGGTGCGCCTGGCCAGGTAACTGGTGTCGCGGTGGCGGTCGTAATAGCGCGGGTTGGGCAGCATCACCGCCAGCCGCGCCGCCTGCGCCACGCTCAGTTTGGCCGCGCTCGCCTTGTAGTAGTGGCGCGCGGCGGCCTCGGCGCCGAACACGCCGCTGCCGAATTCGACCACGTTCAGATAGATCTCGAAGATCCGCTCTTTTTCCATCATCGTTTCGAGCATGTAGGCGATGGCCAGCTCCTGGGCTTTGCGGATGTAACTGCGCGAGCCCGACAAAAACAGGTTCTTCGCCAGTTGCTGGGTGATGGTCGAGGCGCCGCCGACCACCTTGCGTTCTTTGGTGTTTTTTTCGTAGGCCTTTTGCAGGGCCTCCCAGTCGACCCCGGCGTGCTCGGAGAAATTGGCGTCCTCCGAGGCGATCACGGCCCGTTTCAGGTTGTTCGATATGCGCGCGTAGGGCACCCACTGGTGGGCCATGACGGCGTTCGGGTTCTTCGCGCGCAGGACCGCGGCCTGCTCGCGCATGAAACTGGTGCTGGCAGGATTATGGTCGATCCACCAGCACACCTGCAGGAAGAAGTACACCTGCACCAGCAGCACGAGCAGCACGGGGCCCCAGAACAGCCATTTGATCCAGCCGCGCCGGCCCGACGCCCGCGCGCCGCCCTTGCCCCCCTTGTCCGATTTCGCCATGTGCTGTTTCTGGTTATACGGTTGTTTACCGCGGGTCCAGGGCGGCCTGCGCGCGCAGTTGTTCGAGCACCGCGCGGGCGTCGGGGCGCACCCCGCGCCACAGGTAGAACGCTTCGGCGGCCTGCCCCACCAGCATGCCGAGGCCGTCGCGCGCAATGGCGCCATGGCCGGCCGCGAACGCCATGAACGGGGTCGGCTCCCTCCCGTACATCATGTCGAGCGCGAGCGCGCCGGGCTTGAACGCGCCCGCCGGCACGGCCGGCACGGCCGCGGCCAGGCTGGCCGAGGTGGCGTTGATGACAAGGTCGAAGGCGCCGTCGATGGCGTCCATGGCGCAGCCCTGGACCTGCCCGGCGCGGCCGGCGTGCGCGCCGAAGTGGGCCGCCAGCGCGTGCGCGCTCGCGGCGCCGCGGTTGGCGATGACGATCTGGTCCGGGCCCTGGTGCAGCAGCGGCAGCAGCGCCCCGCGCGCGGCGCCGCCGGCGCCGAGCAGCAAGATGCGGCGCCCGGCCAGCGCCAGGCCCGCGTTGTCGACGATGTCGGCCACCAGCCCGGCGCCGTCGGTGTTCTCGCCTTCGATGCCGGCATCGGAAAACAGCAATGTGTTGACCGCGCCGGCCGCGCGCGCCCGCGCCGACAGGCTGTCGGCAAGGTCGGCGGCCTCGAGTTTGAACGGGACCGTCACATTCAGGCCCTTGTAGCCCTGCTCGCGCAGCGCCCGCACGGTGGCGGCGAAGCCGTCGAGCGGGGCCGGGCAGCGCGCGTAGGCGATGCGCTGACCGGTCTGGCGCGCGAACGCGGCGTGGATCTCGGGCGACTTGCTGTGCGCGACCGGATGGCCGATCACGCCATAGTGGTCTACCGCGTCGACCGCGTCGACCGCGCCAACCGCGCCCGCCGGATCAACCGGCCCGGCCGCGCCGCGCCCGGCCGTCACAGCGTCTTCTCGCTGAGGTTCGCCTCGAGCGTCTGGTCGCGCGTGAAATTGAAGCGCGTGACGATCACCCACAGGTCGTCGCGGTCGGTCGAGCGCATATTGCGGGGGAACTGGCCGAACGGCGCCGAGCGGCGCACGATCGCCATGGCCGCCTTGTCGAGCGCCGGATTGCCCGAGCTTTGCTCGATGCGCAGGCCGTCGTCCTTCTCGTACAGGGTGCCGTCCTGGAAAATGGTGATCGTCAAAATCAGCTCGCCATACATCTGGCGCCCGTTCTTCTTCGGGAAATTGAGGGTGCCGATCTCCTCGACCCGCTTTTGCATGTTCTTGTAATAGATCGCATACCCGACCGCCTTGGTGCTCGGCGTGATGTAGGTCTTGCGCGGGCGCTTGTTCTCGTCGCTGATGCGCTGGGCGATCTCGGCCTCGCGGCGCGCGAGCACCTTGCTGCTCTCGATCATGTCGTCGCCAAGCTGGGGGGAATCGGGCTGTTCGCGCTCCGTCACCGGCGCCTTCTGGAACTTCGAATCCTTGAGCCGGGTCAGCAGGTTGTCCTGCACCTGCGCCATTTCGGCAATGCGGCGCTGGGCCGCCTTGATGCTGTCGCCGTCCTCGCTGCGCGCCATGTTAGGCAGGGGCGAGGCGGCGCGGCCGGCGTCGGCGTTGCCGCCGCCGTCAAGGTTGGCCTGGGCCAGCGCATCGGCCTTGATCGGCGCCTTGTCGTGCTTGGCGTTGACGAGGATGACTTCGAGGCCGAGGTCGTTCGGCTTGAGCGTGAAGGCCTCGGGCGCGACGAAACGCACCGCCAGCAACAGCGCATGCGCGAGCACCGATACGGACACTGCGATGATCAGGGGTCGGTTTTCGTTGGAGAGGTTCACGCGGCTTCGGGCTTTGGATCTATTGATTCAGAGAATCACAATTCTACGTCAAGGGCCCGCCCGCGTGGACAGGTTTTTTCGAAAACAACATTCGGGCCGCGCCACTTGCAACTCAGAGGCTGAGAGTTTTTCGGGCGTGCACGAGCAGCCCGCCAGAAAGCGGCAGATCGAGGCGCAAAGCACAGCCATAGGGGGCTATGGCGAGCATTTGCAACGACGAACTGGCGCTTTCTGGCGTGCTGAGCGGGCATGATCGAAAGACTCTCAGCCTCTCAGCCAACCTCGGGCTGCGCCACCACCACCGCGCCCTCGGCCTGCTCGGCCACGTCGGCGGCCGTGTCACCCTCGACCGCCGGCGCCGCCGCCTCGGCTGCCGGCTCCTCCTCATAATCCATCTCGGCCTCCCCGGCCGCCGCCCCGGCCGCCACCACCTCGAGCAGGCGCGCCTCGATGGTCAGATCGACCTCGTCCCAACGCAAAATGTCGAGCCTGACCTGGGCCCCGCGCGCCACCGCCGGCATGCCCGGCAGGCGCACGATCAGCGGGATGTCGTTCAAGCGCAGCACCTCGTCCTTGAGCACGACCGCGTCGACCTGGCGCACGGCCTGCTGGCCGAGCCAGCGCAGGCACCAGTAGCGCTCCATGTTCTGCTGATGCTCGTTGTAGGCGGCGTAGGCGGCGTCGAACGCCGACACGATCGCGAACAGGTTGGCGTCGCGCGGCTTGAACGGCGCCACCAGCGGCGCCGTCACGCCGTGCTCGGCGCAGGCCAGGATCTGCCACTGGTTGACCAAATCGGTGTAGCGGCGCAGCGGCGAGGTGCTCCAGGCGTACTGGTCCACGCCCAGGCCCTGGTGCGGCGCCGCGTGCGTGACCATGCGCACCTGCATCTTGGCGGCCCAGCCGGCGCCGCTGCCGGCCCCTTGCGAACGGTAGATGCCGGGCACGCCCGAGTCATGCATGAGCTTGCCCCAGGTGCTGTTGGCGAAGATCATCAACTCGGCGACGATCTTGTCGAGCGGCGCGCCGCGCTTGCGGCGCTGCACCGTCACCACGTCGTCGTCGACGTAAAAATTGAAGTCCATGCGGTTGTTCTGCTCGGGCTTGAGGCCGAATTCCTCGCGCCGCCTCATGCGCCCGGCCTCGAGCTGCAGCGCCCACTGCCACAGCTGCGCCATCTCGGCCTTGTGCGGGTACTCGCCCTCGCCACTGGCCAGGGTTTCCTCGTTGACCAGCGCGTCGAGGTCGTTGTGGCGCAGGTTGGCCGCGATCGGCACCATCTCGGCGCGCGTGGTGGTCGACACCAGCCGCCAGGCCAGCGGCTCGCTCGTGTCGAGCGTGGCGTACAGCGACAGCGCCGGGCAGGTGCTGCCCCCGGCCAGCGTGAACGCGGCCACGACCTCGTCGGGCAGCATCGTGATTTTGTCGCCCGGCATGTACACGGTCGACATGCGCGCGCGCGCCAGCTTGTCGATGGCGTCATCGGGGCGGATGGCCAGGCCCGGCGCGGCGATGTGGATGCCGATGCGCAGCAAGCCGTCCGGCAGCGTGACGACCGAGAACGCGTCGTCGATCTCGGTGGTGGTGACGTCGTCGATCGAGAACGCGGCCACCTCGGCCAGCGGCAGGCCGCCCGGGGTCGGCGGCGCGGCCACGCCGGCAAAGCCCGCGCCGCGCGGGAAGTTCTCGAACAAAAAGCGCGCCATGTGCAGCTCTTTGGGCGATGCCACGCCGCCGGTGGCGAGCATCAGCCGCGGCGCCGTCGTGTGAAGCTCGTTGCAGGCGGCCTCGAGCGCCTTGAATTCGACCGAGTTCTTGTCGGGCCGGAACAACAACTGCAGCACCAGCGGCTGCAGCGCGGCCGGCAGCTGGTTCGCCTTGAGCTGCTCGACATAGCCGGCCTGCACCAGCGCCTGCTGCTTTTTCTTTTCAATGCCGGCCTGCGCGGCGCGCAGCGAGGCCTCGGGCGCGGCCTTGTAGCGCCCGCGTCCCTTCTTATAGAAGAAGATCGGGGCCCCGTGCAGCGCCAATATCAACCCGGCCGACTCGAACGCGAGCGGGGTGTGGCCGAAGTACTCGGCGCCGAGCTCGGCGAAACCGAACTCGTCCTGGCCCGCGACCTCCCACAGGAAGTCGAGGTCGACCTCGAGCGCGGTGGCCTTGGCCTGCTCGAGAAGCTCGGCCGGGGCCGGATTCTCGTACTGCAGCAGCACGTCCTTGACCTTGACCTTGGTGCGCTTGCCGCTTGGCATTTCAACATGGTAGGCCTCGCCCGCCTGCGACAGCACTGCGCCGACCTTGAAGTCGCCCGATTCTTCGAAAAAGAGATTCATAATGTCATTTCATTCTTGTTGGTGGTGGCCGCGACGAGCCCGAGCACCGGCGGCAAAAACACCTCGGTGACGAGCAGCGCGCCCTGATGGCGGCGGTACAGGCAGCGCCGCGCATAGTAAATGGTCTGGTGCGTGGCGTGGTGCGCCATCGCGTCGTGCAGTATGGCGTCCTGCAAGCCGGCGTCGTGGGGATCGCCGCCGAGCGCGACGAAGGCGCGCCGCATCAGCGGGTGGCCGGCGCGGATGCGCGCGAATTCGAGCGCGCCGCGCCGCACCTGCGGGTCCTTGAACAAGGTGCTGCCGAGGGAGCGCTCGCCGAGCGCCGAAAACAGCGGCCAGTCCGAGGCGCTCGCCGACAGCGGCACCACGGTGTGGGCGAACACCACCGGCCGGCCGTCGCAGCGCAGCAGCACTTCGCGCTCCCACGCCTGGCCCGGGCGCGCCAGCCCGATGCGGCGCGCCTCGTCGGGCAGGCACATGGCGCGGTGCTGGTGCAGGCGCTGGACCCGGAAGGCGCCGCTGTGGGCGCTCAGGCGCGCCGTCAGCGAACCGCCCTCGGTCAGCCATTCGCGCATCGCGGCGGGCGCGTTGACGGCGTTGACGTGGCGGTGCCACAGCGCCTGGCGCAGCGAGGCCGCCCTCACCGCCGCGCGTCCGGCAGGCAAAAGGCGAGCACCTCGTCGACCAGTTCGGGGTAGTTCGACAGCGCGTGGTCGCCGCCGTCGACCACGTGCCGGCGCGCGCCCGCGTAGTGGAGCAGCATGTCGCGGTGGTCGAGCACCTCGTCGCCGGTCGCGGCGATCAAAAAATAGCGCTCCGGGCGCGTGATCGCGCTCACCGCCAGTTCGCCCAGTTCGTCGATGTATTCGCGCTTGAACTCGAACGGCGCGTCGCTGTGGAAGGCCGTGCCCACGCCCACGTGCGCGTCGAGGTCGCGCAGCGGCGTGACCGCCGGATTGAGCAGCACGGCGCGGCAGCCGAGCCGTTCGGCCAGCCAGGCCGCGTAATAGCCGCCCAGCGACGAGCCGACCACGGCCAGGCGCGCCGGGTCGGCCCCGGCCACCAGGTCGAGCGCGAGCGCCATCGCCGCCTTGGGCGAGGCCGGCAGTTGCGGGCAGACCAGTTCGGCTTCGAGCCCGCGCGCGGCCATCGCCCGCGCCGTAAGGCGCGCCTTGGCCGACAGCGGCGACGAGCGGAAGCCGTGCAAATACAAAATCATGGGGCCAGCGCGCCAAGCAGCTTCTGGTGCACGCCGCCAAAGCCGCCGTTGCTCATGACGAGGATATGGTCGCCGGGGCGGGCCGCGTCGACGATCGCCTGCACCAAAAAGTCGAGCTGGTCGAAGCTGTGGGCGATCTTGCCCATCGGCGCGAGCGCGTCCGACAGGCTCCAGCCGAGCACCTGCTGGCTGCCGAAGCCGAACACCAGGTCGGCGTCGCGCAGGCTGCCGGGCAGCGCGTCCTTCATCGCGCCGAGCTTCATGGTGTTCGAGCGCGGCTCGAGCACGGCCAGGATGCGCCCGCCCGTGGCGCTGCCCGTCCCCAACTTCTGGCGCAGGCCGCCGACCGTGGTCGCGATCGCGGTCGGATGGTGCGCGAAGTCGTCGTAGACGGTGATGCCGTTGACCACGCCGCGCACCTCCATGCGCCGCTTGACGTTCTCGAAGCGGGCCAGCGCCGCGCAGGCCTGGCCCACCACCACGCCGACGCTACGCGCGGCGGCGATCGCGGCGAGCGCGTTGTTGCGGTTGTGCTTGCCGGTCAGGCCCCAGGCCACCGTGCCCATGACCGCGCCGTCAAGCAGGACGTCGAAGTTGCCGTCGGGATGCTCGCGCATGGTCCAGTCGACCCCGGCGCTGGCGCCGAAGGTCTCCTTTTCGCTCCAGCAGCCGCGCTTGATCACGCGCGCGAGCGAGGCCTCGTCGCCGTTGACGATCAGGCGCCCGACGCCGGGCACTGTGCGCACCAGGTGGTGGAACTGGGTTTCGATGGCGCCGATGTCGGGAAAGATGTCGGCGTGGTCGTACTCGAGGTTGTTGAGCACGGCCGTCTTGGCGTGGTAATGGACGAACTTGCTGCGCTTGTCGAAGAAGGCCGTGTCGTACTCGTCGGCCTCGATGACGAAGAAGTCGGACTGCTTGGCGCCGGACAGGCGCGCCGAGATGCCGAAGTTCATCGGCACGCCGCCGATCAGGAAGCCCGGCGCGTAGCCGGCGTCCTCGAGGATCCAGGCCAGCATCGCCGAGGTGGTCGTCTTGCCGTGCGTGCCGGCCACGGCCAGCACCCACTTGTTGCGCAGGATGTGCTCGCCGATCCATTGCGGGCCCGACATATAAGGCAGGGCCCGGTTGAGGATCTCCTCGATCAGAGGGTTGCCGCGCGAAACGACGTTGCCGATCACGTAGAGGTCGGGTTCGAGCGCGATCTGCTCGGGGCCGAAACCCTGGATCAGTTCGATGCCCTGGGCCTCGAGCTGGGTGCTCATGGGCGGGTAGACGTTGGCGTCGCAGCCGGTGACCTTGTGGCCCGCCTCTTTGGCGAGCACGGCGAGGCCGCCCATGAAGGTGCCGCAGATGCCGAGTATATGAATATGCATGGTGTGGGGGCCGCGCCGGGACGAGCCGGGCACCGCTAATAAAATGGCGAATATGCGATTTTACCCGACCCCATGGCATTTTCCGTTCCAGAGTATCATCTCGCTCATGATGCCAAGCCCGAACGACGATCCCCATCTGCTGCGCGCCCAGATCGCCGCCGCCGCCGCCAGGCTGGTCGCGCGCGACGGCGCCGACTTCGGCAGCGCCAAGCGCAAGGCGGCGCGCCAGGTGCTCGGCGCCGCGCCCCCGAACGCCGACCTGCTGCCCGACAACGCCGAGATCGAAGATGCGTTGCGTCAATACCAAGCCCTGTTCCAGGGCGACACCCAGCCGGCCCGCCTGCTGCAACTACGCACCGTCGCGCTCGAGGTGATGGAGGCGCTGGCCGAATTCTCGCCCCACCTGACCGGGGCGGTGCTGGGCGGCACCGCCGGCGCGCACGACGATATCCACCTGCAGTTGTTCGCCGACAGCGCCAAGGAGGTCGAGATTTTCCTGCTCAACCGCCAGGTCGTGATCGACATCTCGGAGACCCCGCACTTCAAGGGGCGCGGCCATCCGGACGTCGAGACGGTGAGCTTTTTGTGGCGCAAGGAGGGCGTGCGCGCCGAACTGTACGAACTGGGCGACCTGCGCGGCGCGCGCAGGCTGCGCGCCGACGGCCGCCCCGCGCGCGCCGACGCCGCCGCCGTGCGCGCGCTGCTGGCCGAACCAACAAGCAACTCCCCCGACGATTCAACGGAACGCAAATGAATAAAAAATACGTGCTCTACACCCTGGTCAGCCTGATCTTCATCGGCGTCGGCATCTACGCCGGCAACCGCAACCGCCCGGCCGAGGCGCCGATGGACCATGTTGCCGCCGGCCATGCACCGGCCGCCGCGGCCCCGGCCGCCGCGCCCAAGACACCGGTCGAGACGCTGTTCTCCAAGTCGATGGACGATCCGGCCGGCAAATCGCAAGCGCTGGCGCAATGGAAGGGCAAGACCTTGATCGTCAACTTCTGGGCGCCTTGGTGCGCGCCGTGCGTCGAGGAGATGCCCGAGCTGGCCGCGCTGGGCGCCGAACACGCCGCCAAGGGGGTGCAGGTGATCGGCATCGGCATCGACTCGTCCGCCAACATCAAGCGCTTCGCCGACAAGCTCAAGCTCGACTTTCCGCTGTACGTGGCCGGCCTGGAGGGCACCGACCTCTCGCGCGCCTTCGGCAACACCGCCGGCGGGCTGCCCTACACCGTGCTCATCGGGGCGGACGGGGAAGTCAAAAAAACCTATCTTGGGCGCATCAAGTTCGACCAGCTGAAGGCGGACCTGGCAGCGCTTTGAACTTTACAGAGCTTGAACTTAACAGAGATTGAACTTTGCAGAGCTTGCGGCCGGCAAGACGCCTGGGCCGCGTCAAAAATCGCAACGCGGAAACCTCAATTTCAAAAACCAACATCGTCCTCGCGGAGGCGGGGACCCATAGAACGTTGACGATCCATGATAGGGGCAGGGAAGGCTCCGCCTCCGCGAGGACGATGTGGTGGGCGGCCCAAGACGTCCGGCCACGTTGGCAAGGCAGAAACATGTATTAACGGCGTAATTTTTTTCCGCTTGCCAATGCACGCAGTTGGCGGCAAAATGCGTGACTTTCGCGGAAACGGTCTTCCATTACATGGCAAAAACGCTTTTATTGCTCAACGGTCCAAACCTCAATCTGCTGGGGTCGCGCGAGCCCGGAGTGTATGGCCGCGGCACCCTCGCCGACATTGAAAACGCCGCGGTGGCGCAAGCCGCGGCGGCCGGGGCGACCTTGACTTGCTTTCAGAGCAACCATGAGGGAGCCCTGATCGACCGCATCCACGCCGCCAGGACCGAGGGCGTCGACGCGATCGTCATCAATCCGGGCGGACTCACCCATACCAGCGTCGCCTTGCGCGACGCATTGGCGGCGGTGGCGATCCCTTTCGTCGAGGTGCACATCTCCAATGTGCACCAGCGCGAGGCGTTTCGCCACCATTCCTTCCTGTCGGGCATCGCCGTGGGGACGATATGCGGGCTCGGCACCGATGGGTATCGCTTTGCCATCGACTTTGCGCTTAAATAGCGTTAATCTACGCTATCTTCAAGCATTTTTTGCGGTTTCGCTCACACCATGAGCGTGTTGCCAACTCTTAAAACATAGAATAAATTCCAAGGGGTTTCACATGGATCTACGAAAACTCAAGACGCTGATTGACCTCGTCGCCGAATCAGATATTGCCGAACTCGAAGTGACCGAAGGCGAAAGCAAAGTGCGCATCGTCAAATCGTCCGCCATGCCGCAAAACCAGGTCATGATGATGCATCCGCAAGGCATGCCGCAGCACTACGCCGCCCCGGCCGCCGCGCCGGCGCCAGGCCCGGCCGCCGCCCCCGTCGCGGTCGCCGTCGAGCCCACCGGCCACGTGGTCAAGTCGCCCATGGTCGGCACCTTCTACCGCTCGTCCTCGCCGGGTTCGCCCGCGTTCGTCGAGGTCGGCACCACCATCAAGGAAGGCGACACCGTCTGCATCATCGAGGCGATGAAACTGCTCAACGAAATCGACTCCGACGTCTCCGGCGTCGTCACCAAGATCCTGGTCGAAAACGGCCAGCCGGTCGAATTCGGCCAACCCCTGTTCGTGATCGGCTAAGCAGCCCTTCAAGCCATCGCGGCCCGCGGGCCGCGCGGCGCTTGCAACGCGTATGTTGTTCCCCCGTCACTTACAGAAACAACCGAACCTACCATGTTTGAAAAAATCCTCATCGCCAACCGTGGTGAAATCGCGCTACGGATCCAGCGCGCCTGCCGCGAAATGGGCATCAAGACGGTCGTCGTGCACTCCGAAGCCGACAAAGACGCCAAGTATGTGAAGCTGGCCGACGAATCGGTCTGCATCGGCCCGGCGGCGTCCTCGCTGAGTTACCTGAACATGCCCGCGATCATCAGCGCGGCCGAGGTGACCGACGCCGAGGCGATCCATCCCGGCTACGGCTTCCTGTCCGAGAACGCCGACTTCGCCGAACGGGTCGAAAAATCGGGCTTCGTGTTCATCGGCCCGCGCTCCGAATCGATCCGCCTGATGGGTGACAAGGTGTCGGCCAAGCAAGCCATGATCCGCACCGGCGTGCCCTGCGTGCCCGGCTCCGAGGGCGCGCTCCCGGACGACCCGAAGGAAATCATTCAAACCGCGCGCAAGGTCGGCTATCCGGTCATCATCAAGGCGGCCGGCGGCGGCGGCGGACGCGGCATGCGCGTGGTGCACACCGAGGCGGCGCTGCTCAACGCGGTCGCGATGACCAAGACCGAGGCCGGCGCGGCCTTCGGCAACCCCGAAGTCTATATGGAGAAGTACCTGGAGAATCCGCGCCACGTGGAGATCCAGATCCTCGCCGACGAACACAAGAACGCGGTCTGGCTGGGCGAGCGCGACTGCTCGATGCAGCGCCGCCACCAGAAGGTCATCGAGGAGGCGCCGGCGCCGGGCATCCCGCGCAAGCTCATCGAGAAAATCGGCGACCGCTGCGCCGAGGCGTGCCGCAAGATCGGCTACCGCGGCGCGGGCACCTTCGAATTCCTGTACGAAAACGGCGAGTTCTATTTCATCGAGATGAACACGCGCGTGCAGGTCGAGCATCCGGTCACCGAGATGATCACCGGCATCGACATCGTGCAGGAGCAGATCCGCATCGCCGCCGGCGAGAAACTGCGTTTCCGCCAGCGCGACATCATGCTCTCGGGCCACGCCGTCGAGTGCCGCATCAACGCCGAGGACCCGTTCAAGTTCACGCCCTCCCCGGGCCGCATCGTCACCTGGCACACCCCGGGCGGCCCCGGCATCCGCGTCGATTCGCACGCCTACGCGGGCTACTACGTGCCACCGCACTACGATTCGATGATCGGCAAGGTCATCGCCTACGGCGCCACGCGCGAGCAGGCGATCCGCCGCATGCAGATCGCGTTGTCGGAAATGGTGGTCGAGGGTATCCTCACCAACATCCCGCTGCACCGCGAGCTGATGATCGACGCCCGCTTCATCGAGGGCGGCACCAACATCCACTACCTCGAGCAGAAGCTGGCCGACAAGCCGGACCTGCCCAAGGCCGGTGCCCTTGGCAGCAAATCCGAAATCAAGGCCGTCGCATGAGTTGGACCGAAGTCGTCATCGAAATCGCGCGCGCCAACGCCGAGGCCCTGTCCGACGCGCTGATGGAGTCCGGCGCGCTGTCGGTCTCGGTCGAGGACGCCGACGAGGGCACCGAGCAGGAGCAACCCCTGTTCGGCGAGCCGGGCATGGAGCCGGCCGAGGCCGCGTGGGAACACAGCCGCGTGGTCGCGCTGACCGATGTCGACGCCGACCAGGCCCAGATCGTGGCCGATGCCGCGGCCGCCATCGGGCTGGCGCAGGCGCCCGCCTTCACCACCCGTGCGGTGGCCGACGAGGACTGGGTCCGCCTCACGCAATCGCAATTCGCACCCATTCATATCGGCAAGAACATCTGGGTCGTGCCGAGCTGGCACGAGGCGCCCGACCCGGACGGCCTGATCCTCGAGCTCGACCCGGGCCTCGCCTTTGGCACGGGCAGCCATCCGACCACGCGCCTATGCATGGAGTGGCTCGAAGCCCATCCGGCGCCGGGCAAGACCGTGCTCGACTATGGTTGCGGCTCGGGCATCCTGGCGATGGTGGCCAAAAAAATGGGCGCGGGCGACGTCGCCGGCGTCGACATCGACCCGCAGGCGATCGAATCGGCGCGGCTCAACGCCGAACGCAATAATTGCGAGATCGACTTTTATCTGCCCGACAGTTTCGCCGTGTCGGCCAAGCCGCAACACGCGACGGGGCGCTTCGACATCGTCGTCGCCAACATTTTGTCGAGCCCGCTCAAGCTGATGGCGCCGATGCTGGCCGGCCGCGTGGCGCCCGGTGGCGCGTTGATCCTCTCGGGCGTGCTCGCGCGCCAGGCCGAGGAGGTCGCGGCGGCCTACGCCCCATTCATCAAACTTGGCGTGTGGGCCGAGCAGGACGGCTGGGTCGCGCTGCACGGCAGGCTCGGCGCCGACAGCCCACCGCCGGCCCGAACAGGCGCATAATCTCCGCATGGCGCTCATCACACAATGCCCCCGCTGCAACACCTCCTTCAGGGTCGCCGCCGACCAGCTGAAGTTACGTGGGGGCATAGTGCGCTGCGGCGCCTGCAACGAGGTTTTCGACGGCAATGCGGCGCTGCAGCGGCATCCGGAGAAGGCGGCCTTGTCCGCCGCGCCCGTCGCACCGGCGCCTCTTGCACCGGCGCCTGTCGCACCGGCGCCTGTCGCACCCTCCCCTCGATTGGCCGAAGATATCGCGCCGCCATCGCCGGCGCCCGAGGCGTGCGGGCCGGAGCTGTTCTTACCGGAATTTATCAGCGAACCGGCGGTGGAGGCGGTGGCGATGCCCGCGCTTGCGCCCGAGTCGGAGCCTGAACCCGAGCCGGCGCCAACGCCCGAAGCCGAAGAGCCGCAACTTTTGCTGACCGCGCCGGAATTGGCGCTGCTGCTTTCCGGCCCCGAGCCGACGCCGCTGCTCGCCGCCCCCGTCGCACCGTACGAGGACGACACCCACTTTCCGCTCGACCCCGACGAAGCAGACCGCACCTTCGTGCCGCTGGCCGATGCCGTGGTCGCAGAACCCGATGCCGAGCATGCGCACCTGACGCCGGTGCAACGCGCGGCGGCGCGGCGCAAGGCGCTGGCCCAAAAACGCGCCGAAGGGCTTGCCGCGGCCGCCGTCGATGCGCCCGAGGAAACAATCGAGGCCGCGAGCGATGAGGCGCACGCGGGCGAACCAGACCTCGGCGTCGCCTCCGACGACAGCGACGACGAACCCGACTTTGTCCGCCGCGCCCGCGTGCACGAACGGGCCGCGCGCCGGCGCCGCATCCTGATGGCGGTCGGCTCCGTGATCCTGCTGCTGGCGCTGCTCTGGCAAGCCCTGACCACTTTCCGCGACGTGCTCGCGGCGCGCTTTCCGCAGCTTAGGCCGGCGATCGAGGCCAGCTGCACGCTGCTGCATTGCCGCATCGAGCTGCCGATGCAGATCGACGAGCTCAGCGTCGAGACGGGCGAACTGCAAACGCTGAACCCGACCACGCTCGCCTACGTGACCTTGTTGCGCAACAACGGCGCGATCGTCCAGGCCTGGCCGCACCTCGAACTGACCCTGACCGACGCCAACGACCGGCC
Organism: Massilia glaciei; assembly: GCF_003011895.2. GTDB lineage: Bacteria > Pseudomonadota > Gammaproteobacteria > Burkholderiales > Burkholderiaceae_D > Telluria_A > Telluria_A glaciei. Next base: position 16,025 of record NZ_PXWF02000037.1, read on the forward strand.
ACTGCTGCGCCGCGTGCTGGCGCCGGCCGAATACCTGCCCGCCGGCGCGCCGGCAGCGCGCGGCTTCGCGCCCGCGTCGGAGCAGCCGGTCAAACTGTATTTCACGCTGGACCAGATCAAGGCCTCCGGCTACCGGATCGCGATCTTCTATCCCTAGCCCCCCCGCCGCCGCATCGGCGGCCAACCCGCTCCTAAAAGACTCCAAATGACCAAGACCACCCTGATCTGCGGCTCGCTCGCCTTCGACAAAATCATGCAGTTCGACGGCCGCTTTTCGGAGTCGCTGCTGGCGGACCAGCTTCACAAGATCAACGTTTCGTTCCTGGTCCCGACGCTGCGCACGGAGTACGGCGGCTGCGCCGCCAACATCGCCTACAACCTGAACATGCTCGGCGGCGATCCGCTGATCATGGCCACCATCGGCCAGGACGGCGGCGAGTACCTCGAGCGCTTCGCGCAGCTCGGCATCAGCACCCGCGCCATCCGCACCATCGGCCACGCCTACACGGCGCAGTGCTTCGTAACGGCCGACCTCGACAACAATCAGATCAACGCCTTCCATCCGGGCGCGATGCAGTTCGCGCACGAGAACAACGTGGCCGACGCCGGCGCGGTGCGGGTGGCCATCATCGCCCCGGACGGCAGCGACGGCATGCTCAAGCACGCGCGCGATTGCGCCGCGCTGGGGGTGCCGTTCATGTTCGACCCGGGCCAGCAGCTGGGCCGGTTCAGCGGCGCCGAACTGATCGAGTTCATCAACCAGGCCAGCTACGTGGCGGCCAACGACTACGAATGCGAGATGCTGATGGACCGCACCGGACTGACGCTGCCCCAGATCGCGGAGCGGCTCGAGGCGTTGATCGTCACGCGCGGCGAAAAGGGTTCGGACATCTACGCGGGCGGCGAGCGCTTCGAGATTGCCTGCGTGCAGGCCACCGCCGTGGTCGACCCGACCGGCTGCGGCGACGCCTTCCGCGCCGGCCTGCTGTACGGGATCACCAACGACTTCGACTGGCCGACCACGGGCCGCCTGGCCAGCCTGATGGGCGCGATCAAGATCGCCCACCAGGGCGGTCAGAACCACGTGGTCAGCGCCGCCCAGATCGCGCAGCAGTTCGAAGCGGCGTTCGGCTACCGTTACTGATTGATCGCGGCAGCTTCGGCGGCCCCGGAAGTCGTGTCGTAGAACATCAATACCCGAAACCCACATCGTCCCGATGTCGGTTTGTGCCCCCCTCGATCGGCGACCGCCGGCTGCGATTCGCGCCGCCACGGCACCGTCTCGTCGCATTCCCTGCCGCGCCCGACCGCAAGCGCGCATGATACGCCGCATCGAAAACACGCCGCTCCCATCATGCCGCAACAGAGATTGATCAGACTTTCGACGCGGTGCGCCCGCGCCAGTGAATTGGTGCTGGGCGCATGCCTGCTCGGCTTGGCGTGTGGACCCGCCCTTGCACAAAGGGCGGCACCGCCGCCCGCGATGACGACACAAGATCTAAGCGCACTCTTTGACGCACAGGTCCCCCGCGAGATGAAGAAGGCCGGTGTTGCCGGCAGCGCGATCGTGGTTGTCAAAGATGGCCGGGTGTTGTTGGCGCGCGGGTACGGCTATGCGGACGTCGAACATAGAACACCCGTATCGCCTAGCAACACGCTGTTTCGTATTGCATCGATATCGAAGGTCGTCACTTATACGACTGTGATGCAACTCGTGCAGCAGGGCCGGATCGATCTTGGCGCCGACGTCGCGCGCTATCTGGATTTTCCAATTCCCGCAACGTTCGCCGAACCAATCACGATGCGCAATCTCATGTCGCATACGGCCGGTTTCGAGGAGACGGTGCAAGGACGGTGGGTCAAGTCCCAGGG
>NZ_PXWF02000038.1 GCF_003011895.2 Massilia glaciei
GGTGGATTGGGTCAGACCCCGGTTAAGAAATTAGCAAAGCGCGCGCTCTAGCGATACGAAGAATTTCGCTATCGGGGTCTGACCCCACTTATGGAACATTCCGCTATCGGGGTCAGACCCCGGTTACAAAATGTCGCTGCGGAGGAATGTTTCGCACCGCGATTTTGCGTCCCTTCACCGGCTTGGTGCGCGTGCGCAGCGGTGCCTTTCCTCTGCCCGTGGCACTGGCACGCGTCCTGCTTTGTCCGGCTTATGCGCGACGACTCTACCGCTCTTGATTCCCATCCGGCCGCCTGGCAGGCCAGCCTGCGCCTGCGCTTCGCCGACGACGCCGGCGCCACGCGGCTCGCCGGCAATGTCCACCGCGGGCCGCTGCGCGTGCAAAAGCCGCTGTATCCGGAAGGCGCGCGCATTTGCCACGCGATCATCATCCATCCGCCCGGCGGCGTCGTCGGCGGTGACGGCCTGGCGATCGACGCCGTCGCCGGCCCCGCCGCACATGCCTTGCTCAGCTCGCCCGGCGCGTCCAAGTGGTATCGGGCCAACGGCAAGCTGTCGACCCAGCAGGTGTGCCTCGAGGCCGGCCACGGCGCCGCCCTCGAGTGGTTGCCGCAGGAGACGATTTTTTTTAACGACGCCCAGGTCCGCCTGCGCCACGAGGTCAGGCTGGCCGCCGACGCCACCTATATAGGCTGCGAAATCCTGTGTTTCGGGCGCCGCGCCTCGGGCGAGCACTTCGCTTCCGGCGCGATCAATCAGCGCACCCAGATTTGGCGCGGCGGCAAGCTGCTCTGGTGGGAGCAGGGCAACTTGCGCGCCGACGGCCCCGCCATGGACAGCGTACTCGGCCTCGGCGGCGCGAGCGTGTGCGCCACCGTCGTCGCGGTCGGCGCCGCCGTGCCGCCGGCGTTGCAGGCGCGAATACGCGCGCTCGATCCGGCGCTCGCCGTCAGCCAGCTCAAAGCCGTGTTCGTCGCGCGCTACCTCGGCCACGACAGCGAACAGGCGCGCCGCCTCGTCATCCTCGTATGGCAGGCGCTGCGGCCACATCTGCTCGGCTGCGCGGCGCCGGTTCCGCGCATCTGGCTCACTTAGACCGACTAACAGGACACGACCATGGATCTGACTCCGCGCGAAAAAGACAAGCTGCTGATATTCACGGCGGGCCTGCTGGCCGAACGCCGCCGCGCGCGCGGGCTCAAGCTCAGCCATCCCGAGGCGGTGGCCCTGATCAGCGCCGCCATCATGGAGGGCGCGCGCGACGGCAAGAGCGTGGCCGAGCTGATGTCCGAGGGCGCCCACATCCTGACCCGCGCCGACGTCATGGACGGGATCGCCGAGATGATCCCCGACATCCAGGTCGAAGCGACCTTCCCCGACGGCAGCAAGCTCGTCACCGTCCACAACCCCATTCCGTGAGCGCGCCCATGCACAGCGTCCACGCCGATCGGCGCCGGCCATGATCCCCGGCCAATACCTGCTCGAGGCGGGCGATATCGAGATCAACGCCGGGCGCGCCACCGTCTCGCTGGTGGTCGCCAACGCCGGCGACCGGCCGATCCAGGTCGGCTCGCACTTCCATTTTTTCGAGGTCAACAGCGCGCTGGAGTTCGGACGCGGCGCCGCGCTCGGCATGCGCCTGAACATCGCCGCCGGCACCGCCGTGCGCTTCGAGCCGGGCCAGCGGCGCGCGGTCGAGCTGGTCGCGCTGGCGGGCGGGCGGCGCGTGTTCGGCTTCAACGGCCAGGTGATGGGCGAGCTGCCCCCGCAGGGAGGAAACTGATGCCAACGATCTCGCGCAGCGCCTACGCCAAAATGTACGGCCCCACCACGGGCGACCGCATCCGGCTGGCCGACACCGAATTGTTCATCGAGATCGAACGCGATTTCGCGCTCTACGGCGAGGAGGTCAAGTTCGGCGGCTGCAAGGTGATCCGCGACGGCATGGGCCAGTCGCAGCGCCTGCACGCCGACGTCATGGACACCGTCATCACCAACGCCGTCATCGTCGACCATTGGGGCATCGTCAAGGCCGACATCGGCATCAAGGCCGGCCTGGTCGCCGCCATCGGCAAGGCCGGCAACCCGGACATCCAGCCGGGCGTGACGCTGGCCATCGGCGGCGCCACCGAGATCATCGCGGGCGAGGGCCTGATCGTCACCGCCGGCGGGGTCGACACCCACATCCATTTCATCTGCCCGCAGCAGATCGAGGAGGCGCTCATGAGCGGCGTGACGACCATGCTCGGCGGCGGCACCGGGCCGGCCGTGGGCACCGCCGCCACCACCTGCACGCCGGGGCCGTGGCACCTGCACGCGATGCTCGCCGCGGCCGACGCCTTTCCGATGAACCTCGGCTTCATGGGCAAGGGCAATGTGAGCCTGCCTGGCCCGCTCGAGGAGCAGGTGCTGGCCGGCGCCATCGACCTCAAGCTGCACGAGGACTGGGGCAGCACCCCGGCCGCGATCGACAACTGCCTGTCGGTGGCCGAACGCATGGACGTCCAGGTCGCGCTCCATTCGGACACCTTGAACGAGGGCGGCTTTTTGGAGAACACGCTGGCCGCGTTCAAGGACCGCACCATCCACACCTTCCACACCGAAGGCGCCGGCGGCGGCCACGCGCCCGACATCATCGCCGCGGTCGGGCAGTCGAACGTGCTGCCGTCGTCTACCAATCCGACCCGTCCGTTCACCATCAACACGCTCGACGAGCACCTCGACATGCTGATGGTGTGCCACCACCTGGACCCGGCTATCGCCGAGGACGTCGCCTTCGCCGAGTCGCGCATCCGGCGCGAGACCATCGCCGCCGAAGACATCCTGCACGACCTCGGCGCCATTTCGATGATGTCGTCGGACTCGCAGGCGATGGGCAGGGTGGGCGAGGTGATCATGCGCACCTGGCAGAGCGCCCACAAGATGAAGCTCCAGCGCGGCCCGCTCGCACCCGACTCGGCGCGCAACGACAACTTCCGCGTCAAGCGCTACATCGCCAAGTACACGATCAACCCGGCCATCACGCATGGCATATCACACGTGGTCGGTTCGCTCGAGGTGGGCAAGATCGCCGACATCGTGCTCTGGAAGCCCGCATTTTTCGGGGTCAAGCCATCGATGATCCTCAAGGGCGGCATGATCGCGGCGGCGCAGATGGGCGACCCCAACGCCTCGATCCCGACCCCGCAACCGGTGCACTACCGGATGATGTTCGGCGCCTTTGGCGGCGGGCTCAAAAAGTCGTTCACCTTCGTCTCGCAGGCGGCCTGCGACGCCGGGCTGGCCGCCCAACTGGGCCTGTCCAAAACGCTGATTCCGGTGCGCGGCGTGCGCCAGCTGCGCAAGGGTGACATGGTCCACAACGGCGCCACCCCGCACATGGAGGTCGATCCCGAGACCTACCAGGTGCGCGCCGACGGCCAGCTGCTGTTCTGCGAGGCGGCCAGCGTGCTGCCGATGGCGCAGCGCTATTTTTTATTTTTAGGAGCCGACATGCTGACCCTGCACACCAAGCTCGAACGCGCCGACACGGTCGACGCCGAACTGCTGCTGCCGTACGACCAGCGCGAAAAGTGCCGCCTGCGCGCGCGCCTGGCCTCGGGCGAAGAGGCCGCCGTGTTCATGGCGCGCGGCAGCGTGCTGCGCGACGGCGACCTGCTGACCGGGCCCGCAGGGCGGGTGGTGCGGGTGCGCGCCGCCTCCGAGCCGACCTACAGCGTCGAGTGCGCGACGCCGCACATTCTGGCGCGCTGCGCTTTTCATCTCGGGAACCGGCACACGCAGGTGCAGATCGGCCCCGGTTTTTTGCGCATGCGGGTCGACCCGGTGCTCAAAGAGATGGTCGAGGGCCTTGGCGCGCGTGTGGAAACCCAGATGGCCGCGTTCGAGCCGGAGGCGGGCGCCTACGCGGGCGGCGGCCACGGCCATGGCGGCGAGACCCATCTGCTAGCGCCCGTTCCCGCGCGCCAGCGGATCCACCGGCCGCGCGATCCCGTCACGCCATGAACGCCGGCGCCTTGCTGCACCTGCTGCAGTTTGCCAGCCCGGCGTTGCCGATCGGCGGCTACAGCTATTCGCAGGGGCTCGAGTCGGCGCTCGAGGCGGGCATCGTGCACGACGCCGACAGCGGTCGCGCATGGATCGTGTGCTATCTGCACGAGGTGGTGGCCGCCTGGGACGCGCCCTTGTTCTGGCGCCTGCTCAAGGCCTTCGAGGCGCGCGACGACGCCTCGGTGGCGCTGTGGAACGAGCGCTTCGTGGCCTCGCGCGACAGCGCCGAGTTCCGCGCCGAGACGGTCCAGATGGGTTATTCGCTGAAGAACCTGGGGGCCGAACTCGGCGTGGCCGACACCGGCGCGCTGACCGGGGACACCTGCCTGCCGACCGCGTTCGCGTGCGCGGTCGACGCGCTCGGCATGCCGCACCAGGAGGCCTTGCTGGCGCTGCTGTTCGGCTGGGCCGAGAACCAGGTGCTGGTGTGCGTCAAGTCGATCCCGGTGGGGCAGGTGGCGGGCCAGCGCATGCTGCTGTCGCTGCGCGACGAGATCGCGCTGGCCGCGGCCCACGCCCGCACCTTGGCCGACGACGGCATGTCGAACTGGTCGCCCGGTTTATCAATCCTGTCGATGCGCCACGAGGTGCAGCACGGCAGGCTGTATCGATCCTGAAGGAGAAAATCATGACGTCGAATCCGCTGCGGGTCGGCATTGGAGGGCCGGTCGGTTCCGGCAAGACGGCGCTGTGCGAGATGCTCTGCAAGCGCATGCGCGAACGCTACGACATGGCCGTGATCACCAACGACATCTACACGCGCGAGGACATGGAGATCCTGGTGCGCGCCGGCGCGCTGGCGCCCGAGCGGTTGATGGGCGTCGAGACCGGCGGCTGCCCGCACACCGCGATCCGCGAGGACGCCTCGATCAACCTCGAGGCGATCGCGCGCATGCATGCCGATTTTCCGGATCTGGCGCTGATCCTGATCGAGTCCGGCGGCGACAACCTGGCCGCCACCTTCAGCCCCGAGCTGTCGGACCTGACCCTGTACGTGATCGACGTCGCCGGCGGCGAGAAGATCCCGCGCAAGGGCGGCCCGGGCATCACCCGCTCGGATCTGCTGATCATCAACAAGACCGACCTGGCGCCGCACGTGGGCGCGAACCTCGACATCATGGCGCAGGACGCGCGCAAGCAGCGTGGCGAGCGCCCGTTCGTGTTCACCAACCTGAAAACCGGGGAGGGCGTGGAGGCGGTGGTCGATTTCATCCGCAGCCAGGGCCTGCTCGACTGACCATGCCTACCCAAGGAGAACCCACATGAAAAAAACGCTCGCATTGGTGCTGTGCCTGGTCGCCCTGCCCGCCGCCGCGCATGGCGGCCATGCCGGCGCGTCCGGCCTGGTCGCCGGCCTCGCCCATCCATTCACGGGCATCGACCATTTGCTGGCGATGCTCGGCGTCGGCATATGGAGCGGCAGGCAAAAGCAGCGCTGGACCCTGCCGCTCTGCTTCTTGCTGATGATGGCCCTCGGCGCCCTGGCGCAGGGCGCCGCGGTGCTGTCGGAGCCGGCGGTCCTGGCCAGCGCGCTGCTGGTCGGCGCGCTGTTGCTGGCGAAGGTGCGCCTGCCGGCCGGCGCCGCGATTGCCCTGGTGGCCGGCTGCGCGCTGCTGCACGGCCAGGCCCACGGCAGCGAGCTGCCCGGCCTGGCCACGGCCGCCGGCTACCTGGGCTCTTGCGCATTGTTGTTATTGGCGGGGCGCGGCCTCGGCGGCATGCGCAGTGGCGCTTGCCCTGTTCCGGCGCGGGCTATACGATAGGGCTCGACCATCAATCCTTGATCGCATGACAGCGCAAAAATCCGAACACGCCGCTCCTTACGCGTTGCTACTGCTGGCTCTTGGGTGCGCGGCGCCGTCCGCATTCGCCTCGATCACGGTGCAGCGTTTTGGCGTGACCGGTTCCGGGCAGGTGGTCGAGCAGGTCACGCTTGTGAACGAACGCGGCATGGCGCTTAGCTACATCGACTACGGCGCCACCATCACCGCGATCCGCGTACCAGACCGCAAGGGCAGGGCCGCCAACGTCATGCTCGGCCTGCCCACGCTGGCCGCCTACGAATCGACCAAGCGGCGGCACGGTGCCGTCATCGGCCGCTACGCGGGGCGGATCGGCAAGGCCACCTACACGCTCGACGGGCGCATCGTCAAACTGCCGCCCAACGCCAAAGGACTGGCGATCCACGGGGACCCGGCCGGCTACGACCGGCGCGTGTGGCGCCGCCACGACTTTGCCGACCTGGCGTCGATCGGCTCGGTGTTCCAGCTCGTTAGTCCGGACGGCGACCAGGGTTTTCCCGGCCGCTTGGCGCTGCGCGTCACCTACCGCCTGCTGCGCAAGCAGAACGAATTGCGCATCGAATACGAGGCAAGCACCAACGCGCCCACCGTCATCAACTTGACCAACCACGGCTTCTTCAATCTGTCCGGCGCGGGCACGCGCGCGCTGGCCTCGCACCGGTTCCGCATCCACGCGAGCCGCTATGTGGTGACCGACGCCCTGCGCGTGCCAACCGGCGGGCTGGCCAGCGTGGCCGGGACCGCGCTCGACTTTCGCCGAGGCGCCGGCGTGATGGAGCGGCTTGCGCAGGCCTCGCCGGTGCTGGGGGCGCCGGCATGGTTCGACCACGGTCTGGTGTTCGACAAGGGGGAGGGGGAGTTGGCGCAGGTGGCCACGATCGACGACGCGGCCAGTGGCCGGCGCATGCGGATCAGCACCTCGGAGCCGTCGGTGATCTTCAACAGTGGCAATGGATATGACGGAACCGAGGCCGGCGCCGAAGGCGTGGCCTACCAGCGCCACGACGGCTTCGCGTTCGAGACCCAGCACCTTGCCGACAGCCCGAACCACGCGCATTTTCCATCGACCGCGCTGCGGCCCGGAACCCCGTACCGCTCGGTGACGACGTTCCGCTTTTCCGTGTTCTGACTAGTACTGCGGTCCGGCCAGAACGAACGGGCCGCCCTGGTAGATGGTGGTCGGGTCGTCCGCCGGCGGGCGCTCGGCGGTGTCGGGGAACAGATGCGCGAACGCGCGCGAACTGTCCTTCGGCTGGTAGCCCAGGTGCGCCGCCTGGCTGTTGTCCCACCAGGTGGTGTCGTTGTCCGAGTTGCCGAACGCGATCGTATGCCCGACGCGCGGCGTGAACAGCGCGCAGCGGATCAACTCGACCAGGTCGTCGTAGCTGAGATAGGTGGTCATCATGCGCGCATTGCGCGGCTCCGGGAACGAGGAGCCGATGCGCAGGCAAACCGTCTCGATGCCGAAGCGGTCGTAGTAGTAGCGCGACAGCGCCTCGCCGAAGCATTTGCTCACGCCGTAAAAGCTGTCCGGGCGCTGCGGCATGGTCGCGTCGACCAGCTCGGTGGTCTGGTAAAAGCCGGTCACGTGGTTGGAGCTGGCATACACCACGCGCTTAACACCGGCCTTGTGCACCGCCTCGTACAGGTTGTACAGGCCGAGGATGTTGGCCTGCATGATCGGCTCGAAGCGCGCCTCGACCGAGATGCCGCCAAAGTGCAGCACCGCCTGCACCCCCTCCATCATCGCGCGCACGGCGGCGTTGTCGGCCAGGTCGCAGCGGACGATCTCTTCGCCCTCGGCGGCCGCGCCCATGTCCGCCACGTCGCTCAGGCGGACGATCTCGGTCCACGTTTTGACGCGTTCGCGCAGCATGCGCCCCAGGCCTCCGGCGGCGCCGGTCAGCAAAAGTCGGTGGAAGGGCTTGGATTTCGGTGTCTGGGTCATGGGGCCGCCGCTGAGGTTGGGGGAGTGTCAATGTTTGGTTAATCGTTTAACTACGAGTATAACCGGTTTGTTTGCACTGTCAAATTGTTTATCGGGGAAATTCACGGGCTTGTAAAACGACCGAAAACTGTGCGAATATGGCATTCTTCAAGTAATAAACGTTAATCGCTTAACCGCCCCATGAAAAAAAGCATTCCGACCATTCGCGACGTCGCCGCAGCAGCGGGGGTGTCGACCGCCACGGTGTCCAAATACGTGAACGGCGCGCAGCGCTTTTCGCCGGCGGTCGAGGCCACCATCAAGCAGGTCATCGAGCAGCTTGGATACCGCTCCAACCCGCTCGCGCAATCGATGATCACTGGGCGCACCAAGACCATCGGCCTGTCTGTGCTCGACATCAGCAATCCGCATTTCACCAGCATCGTCAAGGGCGCCAACCGGGTCGCGCTCGAACACGGCTACACGCTGCTATTGGTCGACACCGACGAAAACGCCGCGCGCGAGCGGGCCCTGCTCGAAGCGCTGAGCCGGCGGGTCGACGGCATGCTGGTGTTCTCGCGCATGCCCGAGCAGGAGATGGAATGGATGGTCGACATGCAAAAGCCGCTGGTGTTCTTCGGCCGGCTGACCCTCCTGCAGCTGCCGTGCGTGGGCAGCGACGACCGCCGCGGCGCCTACATGATCACCCAGCATCTGGTGGCGCTGGGGCACGAGCGCATCGCCTACATGGGCTTTTCACGCTCGCGCCGCGACGAGGAGCGCATGGGCGGCATCCGCGAATGCCTGGCCTCGCACCAGCTCGAGCTCACCGTCTACGACTGCAACGCGCCGACCGCGGCCGAGGGGGAGCGGCTTAGTTCGGCCATCATGCTCGGCGCCCGCCATCCCGACGCGATCATCTGCTACAACGACCTGATGGCGCTCGGCTTCATGAAAGAGGCGCAGACGCTGGGCTTTCGGGTGCCCGACGATATCTCGGTCGCCGGCTTCGACAACATCCAGTTCTGCCGCTACACCTCGCCGCCCCTGACTTCGGTCGACCTGCAGAGCGAGCGCATGGGCGTGGCGGGCATGACCAAGCTGCTCGCCGCGATCGACGGCGACAGCAAGGTCGATTTCACGATGGTCGAGCCGCAATTGGTGCTGCGCTCGTCGACCATGCGCCGCAAGGCATCCGTTTAAAAATAAACGCCGTCGGGCCAGGCGCCTGCCATTTCCCGTGGCTTTTAGCCTCGTTGGTTAAACGTTATACATTCATCCCATGCCCCATCTACGCATCGACTACACCGCCAACCTCGATCCCGAAATCCGCATGGGCGACTTGTGCCGCGCCTTGGCCGGCGCCATGGCAGGCCTGGCCGACGCTTCCGGCAAGAGCGTGTTCCCCCTTGCCGGCACGCGCGTGCTGGCCTATCCGGCGCCGTGCCACGCGGTCGCGGACGGCCATCCCGACAACGCCTTCATCTATCTGAATTTGCGGGTGACGCCCGGAAGAAGCGATGAAACGATCGACCTGGCCGGCGCCACGCTGCTGGCCGCTGTGCGCGCCCACATCGAAGGCGCGGGCCTGCTCGCGCCGCTCGCCGTGACGGTGCATATCGACCAGCTTGCGGCCTCGTACGAAGGGCGCTACCGCCCCGGCTAGGGCGCGCCCCACAGAGCGTTTTCGCAACAGCCACGCAAATATTTTACGTAAGGGTTGTCCTGTTTGTGGAAATGCCATACTATCTAGTTAAACGATTACCTGAAAAATAAAACGAGACCGAGATGACCCGAAAGAGAAAAGCACTTCGTTCGGCGCTGTTGGCGGCGCACCTGGCCCTGCCGCTGGCCTTGCCGCTGACCCTAAGCGGCTGCGCCGCGCAGGCCGCGCCGGCGACAGCGCCGGCCGCGGAGACGCCGATGAACACCATCGTCCAGCGCGACCTGCAACCCCAGCTCGACTACTTCTTCACGCGTCTGGCCGCCGAAAAGGAAGGCTTGCTGATCGACGGCCAGAAGCCCTTCGCCAGCAACGACAAATTTTTGCCCGGAAAAATCGCCATCGGCCTGAGCTACGTCTTGCTCAACAAGGCGGCCGACGATCCCGCGCTCGACACCCGGCTGCGCCAATACCGCGACATCGCCGACCTGACCGTCGGCATGGACAACCACAGCTGGGGCATCTACTACTACCTGTCGGCGCTGCACAGCCTCAAGAAGGCCGGCCTGCTCGAGCGCGCGGTCAGCCCGGCAACGCTGGCCAAACTGCGCACGCGGCTCGACTGGCGCACATTCGTCTCGCAGCCCGACTACGAACTGATCAACCTGCCGACCAACTACTTCGGGGTCGCCTTCAGCGTGGCGCGCCTGCGCATGTTGCTCGGCTGGGAGGACGACAGCGCCGCCGCCGTCCTGCTGCAAAAGACGCTGCACCACTACGACGCCTATTCGGGCACCTACGGCTTCTCCGACGAGACCTCGGGCGAGGGGCGCTTCGACCGCTACAGCATCTTGCTGATCGCCGAGATCTGCGAGCGCTTCCTCGAAACCGGCCTGCCGGTCACGCCCGAGCTCAAGCAAAAGCTGCGCAAGGCCGCCACCGTGGCGCTCATTTTGGCCAGCGAGACGGGCGAGGGGTTCTCGTTCGGGCGCAGCCTCGGGCCGTATGGCGAAACCGCGATGCTCGAGATCCTGTCGGTGGCGGCCAAGCTCGACGTGCTCACGCCCGACGAGAAAACCTTCGCATACGCCTATTCGTCGCGCATCGCCGCGCGCTACCCCGGCTTCTGGTACGACCCTGCCATGAAATCGGTCGACATGTGGGGCAAGGGCCGCCGCACCGACGCCTACCGCGGCAAGCACCGCATCCTCGGCGAGAATTTCAGCCTGCTGCACCAGCTCATATTCACGAACCGGCAATGGAACGACGCCGGCTTCAAGGACCGCAAGGTCGAGCCGGGCCTGGATAAATGGCTGGCCAAATCCCAGCCGCCGTTCAGCCTGACCTGGTTCGCCAAGGGCGAGTACGACCGGGCGCTGGCGGTCTTCCGTGACCGCGGCCACGTGTTCAGCCTGTTGATGGTCAACGGTGGCGCCGGCCAGCACGACAACAGCCCCTACTATCCGCTGCCGTTCGCGCACGGTTTGGTGGCGGGGATTCCCGACAGCGGTCACGCGCATCCGCAGTTGCTGCCCAAGTTCACGCTGGCCGACGGCAGCGAACTGCTCGGCGCGGCCTACCTCAAGGATATCGCGTCGCGCCGGGACGGCGACGCATGGCGGGTACGCTACCGCCAGGACGAATTGGACCGGCTAGGCGACAAGGCCCCGGTCAAGGATGCCCGCATCGCGCTCGACACCGAATACATCTTCGCGCCCGGCTCGATCACGCGCACCGACACCTACACGCCGCGCGGCGAGCTGGCGGTCGAGGCGGTCACGCTCGAATTCTCATCGTTCTCCGGCGCGCCGGTGGTCGACGGCACCCGCATCCGCTTCGGCGAGGGCGGCGTGACCGGGTTCGAGGTCGACGGTCTGGCCGCCTGCGAGGCGCGGCCGACCGAGGGCAGCGATTTGCACAAGTCGCCCAACGGCGCCTTGTTAAGCCATGTGCGGTGCGCCTCGCCGCCTTTCAGTTTCAAACGCCCGCTGGTGGTCCGCTGGGTGCTGAAGTACCGATAACACAATCATAAAAACCAAGACAGGGAGACGAAAATGAAAAACCAAAAGAAACGCATGACCATCAATTGCAAGCCAACCCCGATTGCCTCGGCCGTGGCGCTGGCGCTGCTGGTGGGCGTGCCGGCCCAAGCGCAAGAAGGCGGCGCGTCGCAGCTAGCCACGGTGGTGGTGTCGGCCAACAAGCGCGTCGAAAAACTCGAGAACGTCCCGATGGCGATTTCGGTCGTCAACGAGGCAGTCATCGAGCGCACCAACATCCGCGAGATCGAGGACCTGGTGGCCAACACCCCGGCCTTGACCGTGACGGCCGGCTCGACCAGCGCCAACAACACCATCAGCATGCGCGGCATCGGCACCTCCACTGTCACCATCGGGATCGAGGCCGACGTCGCGATCATCGTCGACGACATCCCGATCGCCCAGCAATTCCAGGCGTTCAAGGACCTGTCGGACGTGATGCGGGTCGAGGTGCTCAAGGGGCCGCAAAGCACCCTGTTCGGCAAATCGGCGGTGGCGGGCGCGGTCAACATCATCACCAAGCCGATCTCGGGCCCGCTGGCAGGCAAGGGCTCTGCCTACCTCACCAGCGACGGCGAATGGCGTTACGCGCTCTCGTACGGGGGCAAGGTGAGCGACACGCTGGGCTTGCGCGTGGCCGCCAGCCGCACCCGTTTCGAGGGCAACCTGAACAACCTGACCACCGGCGGCAAGCTCAATGGCTCGGGCGGCAAAACCCTGATGGCGAAGCTGGCATGGCATCCGACGCCCAATCTCGACATCCAGTTCTCGCCGACCTACAACGCCCAGGAAAACACCAGGGGCGCCAACGCGCTGCGGCGCCTGACGGTGAATTCACCGGGCGGTCCGGTGGCAGTGGGAAAGAATGGCGAGAACCCGGTCAACCCGTTGTACCTGATCGCGGCCGGGGCGCCGACGCCGGCCAATCCGACTTCGCTCAACGCAATCCCGGCCTCGCTGGCGCTGGCCGGCATCACGCCGGGCGAGTACAACCGCGATGTGCGCCGCGACTTCCCGACCGGCATGAGCTCGACCGACCGCGGCGCCGGCCTGCGCATCGCCTACGATCTGCCGAACGGCGCCACGCTGATGTCGATCACCTCGTTCTCGCACTACAAGTCGAATGACTACCGCGACCAGGACCTGTCCGACGTGCCGACCATCGCGCTGCCGGGCGAGACGCAGTTCTCGATCGGTAACAGCCAGGGCGGCATGTACGACATCAAGTCGAGCACCCAGGAGCTGCGTTACGTCTCGCCCGACGAGGGCAGCTTCCGTTATGTCGCGGGGCTGTGGTACGCCAAAAACGACACCGAGCGCTTCTTCACGCGCGGCGACTGCCGCATCGCCACCTGCAGCGGATCGTCGATCAGCAGCCCGGTGGTGTACGACACCGACGTCTACAACATCAACAAGGCGCTGTTCGGCCAGGCCACCTGGGAATTCGTCCCCAGCTGGACGCTGCTGGCTGGGGCGCGCTTCAACGCCGAAGAATCGGGCTACCATTTCGGCCGCAACTACAACACCACGGTCACGCGCGAGACCTTCGTGGCGGGCGCGCCGGGCAAGGACTACTTCGAAAGCCTGGGCAACAAGGAGAACAAGGTCACCGGCAAATTGAGCCTGTCGAAGCAGATCAACCCCGACTGGATGGTCTACGCCACGACGGCGACCGGCTACAAGGGACTCGCGTATGGCCTGCTGAGCACCCTCACGCCGGCCAGCGCGGCGCCGGTGCGCTCCGAGACCTCGCGCACCATGGAGCTCGGGGTCAAGGCCAACCTGCTGCAGAACCGCATGACGGTGAGCGCGAACGTGTTCGAAACGCGTTTCTTCAACTACCAGTCGTCGTCGACCTACACCATTCCGGGCAGCCCGACCATTCTGACGCAAATCAGCAGCGTGCCGGAAGTGGCCACCCGCGGCGTGGAGCTCGACATCAATACGATGGTGACGCGCGACTTTTTGCTGAACGCGGCGTTGGCCTACACCGACGCCGAGGTGCGCGACTGGGACGGCGGCTCGTGCTACAACGACGCGCTGAACGTCGCGGCGGCTCCGGGCGCGACCCTGGCCGCGAACGGCTCGATCGCCGGCCGCAACACGGCCTGCTTCCCGATTTCGCCGGGTGCCAAGACGGGGGTGCAGAACCTCAAGGGGGCGGCGATGCAGTCGTCGCCGAAGGTGAAGGTGGCCCTCAACGGGCAGTACGACGTGCGCCTGCCGTCGAGATCGTTCGACCTGTTCGTGACCGGGAACTACAAGTACCAGAGCGAGATGGTGACCACGATCACGCAGGACCCGGCGTTCCACGTGCCGTCGTTCAGCATCACCGATATCGGATTCGGCCTGCGCGATAAGCGCAGCCGCTACAAGCTGAGCTTCCTGGTCAACAACGTGTTCGACAAGGCGTATGCGACGACCGGCTTCGCGGGCACGCCGACCTTCCGCGGCGCCGCGTCGGCGCCGGTGTCGACGGTGGCCAACACCGGCGTGGCGACCTGGGTGCCGGCGCGCGACGCGTTCCGTTACGTCTCGGTGCGTCTCGACGCGAAATTCTAACAGTCTCGCTATTCAAAAACGAATGGCACGGGCATCGGCGATACATATTTGTATGATGCTCCGTGCCTGGTCGAGGCGCGCGGCTACCCATGACGGCAATCGGGGTCTGACCCCACTTACGAAATGTTCCGTAAGTGGCGTAAGTGGGGTCAGACCCCGCTTTCGAATTGTTTCCAGCATTGCGCAGCGGTGTGACGATAAGTGACTGATTTTTGAGAACTTCCGGCGTTAAGATATTTCCTCAATTGCAATTTTTCGCAACCGGGGTCTGACCCCACTTATGAAATGTTTCATAAGTGGGGTCAGACCCCGGTTGCGGAATTTTTCGTTGATGCTGTTTGGGAATGAATGGCGGGCGCGTAAAGCGTTGCGCTTACGTCAGGCGCGCCAGGTGGCGCTGGACCGACAACACCGCGCCGATCAGGCCCAGGCCGGCGCTGATGGCCAGCAGGCCCGCGATCTCCGGCGCCGCCAGCGGCACCAGCTGGAACTCGGACGCGTACAGCCGCGCGAATTCGGCGATCGCGCCGTTCAAAGGGCGCAGCGCCAGCGCGACCGCGCCCAGCGCGACGCCGCCCGCGCACAGCCCCAGCAAGGCGCCCGTGTAGTAGAACGGCCGGTGGATGAAGCCGTCGGTCGCGCCGATCAGCTTCGAGACCGCGATCTCGTCGCGCTGCGTCAGCACCTGCAGCCGGATGGTGTTGAACACCACCGCGATGACCACCATGCCGAGCGTGCCGGCCAGGAAGAACAACACCATCCGCAGCACCCCGAGCATGGCCGCTAGACGCTTGACCCACGCCGAATCGACCTGCACCGTCCCAACCCCCGGCAGGGCGCGCAACTGGCCGGCGATGGCGTCGACCCCGCCCGCGTCCGCCACGTTGTTGTAGCCCTCGAGCTTGAGCACGTAGCTGTCGGGCAGGGGATTCTCGCCCAGCGTCTCGAGCACGTCGCTCAAGTCGCTCTTGCTCTTGAGCGCGGCGAGCGCCTCCTCGCGCGGCACGAACACGATCTTGGTCTTGTCATCCTTGAGCACCCTGCGCAGCTCGGGCAGCAGCGCCTTCGACTGCTCGCGCGTGGCCTCGGCCCCCATGAACAGGCTGATCTCGGGATCGACCGACAACTGCTCGGACATCGGGCGCACATTGTCGAGCAGCGTCAGCCCCGCGAACGGCAGCGCCAGCGCGATCGAAACGACGATCACATTGAACAAAAATCCGCCCGGCGACTTGCGCAGGTGGATCAGGGCGGCGCCGACGGCGAAGCGGTGTTGGCGGTACCAGCGTCTCATGCCGCGCCCCCGGTCAGTTGGCCGTGGTCGAGCCGGATCACGCGCGCGGCGCGGTCGAGCACTTGCTCGTCGTGGGTCGAGATCATGCAGGTCACGCCCACCGAATGGAAGGCGCGCAGGGCGTCGAGCACCCTGTCGGCGCTGGCGCGGTCGAGGTTGGCCGTCGGCTCGTCGGCCAGGATGATCTGCGGGCGGTTGACGATCGCGCGCGCGATCGACACGCGCTGCTGTTCGCCGCCCGACAATTCCTGCGGCCGGGCCCCGGCCCGTTCGAGCAGACCGACCTTGTCGAGCGCGGCGCGGGCGCGCTGCTCGGCCTGCATGTTCGAGGCGCCCGTCACGAGCAGCGGCAGCATGGTGTTGGCCAGCACCGAGCGGTCGCCCAGCAGGCGCTGGTGCTGGAAGATCAGGCCGAGGTTGCGCCGCAGAAATGGCACGCTGGCGCGCTTGAGCTTGCCGATGTCCTGGCCGTTGACGAGCACCTTGCCGGCGCTCGGGCGCTCGATCGCGGCGATCATCTTGAGCAGGGTCGATTTGCCGGCGCCCGACGGGCCCGCCAAATAGACCAGCTCGCCCTTTTGCACGCTGAACGAGACGTCGAGCAGCGCGACGGCCGCGGCGGAATATTCTTTTGAGACGGACTGAAATTCAATCATGGGGGCCTTATCCGAGCAGTGCTTCGACGAATTCCGTGGCGTTGAACGGTTGCAGATCCTCGATCTTCTCGCCCACGCCGATGAAGTACACCGGCACCGGCCGCGCGCGCGCGATGGCGGCCAGCACGCCGCCCTTGGCGGTGCCGTCGAGCTTGGTGATGACGAGGCCGGTCAGGCCGAGCGCGTCGTCGAAGGCCTTGACCTGCGTGAGCGCGTTCTGGCCCGTGTTGCCGTCGATGACGAGCAGCGTTTCGTGCGGCGCGCCGTCCATGCCCTTGCCGATCACGCGCTTGATCTTTTTGAGCTCCTCCATCAGGTGCAGCTGGGTCGGCAGCCGGCCGGCAGTGTCGACCATGACCACGTCGACCGAGCGTGCCTTGCCCGACTGCACGGCGTCGAACGCGACCGCCGCCGGGTCGCCCGACGCCTGCGAAACCACGATGATGCCGTTGCGCTGGCCCCAGACCATCAGCTGCTCGCGCGCGGCGGCGCGGAAGGTGTCGCCGGCGGCCAGCAGCACCGATTGGTGGTGCGCCTGCATGTGCTTGGCGAGCTTGCCGATGGTGGTGGTCTTGCCGGCGCCGTTGACGCCGGAGATCATCATCACGAGCGGTTCGTGGCGGCCCAGTTCGAGCGGTTTTTCGAGCGGGCGCAGCATGTCGATCATCAGCCCTTTGAGCGCCACCTTGACGGCGGCCGCGTCGAGCAGCTTGTCCTGCTTGACCTTCAGGCGCAGCGCGTCGAGCAGGAATTGGGTCGCGTCCATGCCGGCGTCGGACATCAGCAGCGCCGCCTCGAGCTCCTCGTACAGGTACTCGTCGATCTTGGCCCCGACAAACAGCAGGCTCAGGTTGGAGGAGGTCTTGGACAGGCCCGTCTTGAGCCGGTCCATCCACGAGCGCCGGTGGTCGGTGTAGCCGCCCAGGCGCTCGGCCGTCTCGGGGATCAGCTCGGCGACTTCGATCTCGACCGGGGCCGGCGGCGGCGGTGGCGGCGCGACCGGCGGCGCCACGAAGGTCGAGGTGGTGCCGTAGCGGCGCGACATCGGTGGCGCGGCGGGCGTCGGCGCCGACACCGGCCCGGCGGCGGCTTGCGGTGCTGGCTCGGCGGCGGGCACGGCCACGACGGGCGCCGGGCCCGGCTCCAGCGCAACGACGACCGGCGCGGGCTCAAACACGGGCGCGGGCGCGGGCTCAAACACGGGCGCGGGCGCGGGCTCAGACACGGGCGCCGGCACAGGAACAAACACG
>NZ_PXWF02000039.1 GCF_003011895.2 Massilia glaciei
GACACGGGCGCCGGCACAGGAACAAACACGGGTGCCGGCTCCGGCGCAACGACTGGCGCGGGCGCAGGCGCAAACACGGCCGCCGGCTCAGGCGCGAACACGGGCGCTGGCTGCGGTGCCGGCACCGGCACAACCGGCTCCGCCACTGGCGGCGCTATCGGGGGAGGGGGAGGTTTTTTCTTAAAAAAACTGAACATGGAATGTGTGGTCGCTGGCGCTGCATGCACATGCCCCGGACAGCGGGGGGGCACGATGAATAGGATGGCCAGCATTTTACCAGAGCGCCCCCCGTTTCCCCCGCGCCGCCGCCTCTCAGTCACGGTAAATTCCCGCTGCGA
>NZ_PXWF02000004.1 GCF_003011895.2 Massilia glaciei
TCAACGCCGGGCGCATCGCCAGCGGCAGCGCCACGATCGAAGACGTGGGCTGGGAGATGTTCCGGTTGATGCTCGAAGTTGCCAGCGGCCGCAAGACCTGGGCCGAACACCACAAGCTGCACAACGCGCTGACGCTGTTCAATCCTGCGCCGGTGACTTGATGACACGCCGTTCGTGAGCACTGCTGTCCGGGATAATTTCCTTGACATGGCGATGTGCTGAATTGGCACCACGTAGCGTTAGAAGTCGTGTCGCAGACGACTTAAATATCACATTCGCGCGGAGTCATTTCTGCCAATGGCAGGAATGACGCTGGCTATTGCATCGATGAAGATCGGTTTCCCGACCTCCGTGGCGACTACCTACTCCCGCCCCCGCCAACACTTACGCTCCCAGGATTCCACCCCTCGCCACCATTGAAGCCGGCGAAGACGCTGGCGCGGCCGCCGAACCGGCTGTCCCTTTCGGCCGCATCGAGCACATACCCGCCAATGCGCGGCCGAAGGTCGAGCGCCGTTCCGGCCAGATCCGCGCTGCCATGCTCGCGCCAGCCATGCAGGGCGTCGGCCCGCGCCGGATTGGGCACCGGTTCGCGCCCAACGCCGACGCCGGCCCAGCCGCGCGGCGCGATATGCGCATCCATGCGGCAGTTGATGAAGCTGACGTTGTCCCAAGTGTTGGCGGTGCCCGGGCTGCGCGCGAGGTAGGTGCGGCCCGGGAGGACCGGGTTGCCAGCCGGGCCAACGCCGTGGGTGAGCACGCTGTCGAGAAAGACAAATCCCGGGTCCTTGGCCGACACCGTGCGCGCCTGGACGATGTAGCCGCCCGACTCCGGGTTGGCGCTGTCGCCGACCGATCGGATTTCGCTTTGCTCGAACAAGGCCGCGCGGTTCGCGCCCCAGATGAAGTCGACGTTGCCGGCGACGAGCGTGCGGTAGAACCAAGCGTAGCCCTTTAACTGCAGCGTATCCTGTTCGCTGAAAAAGCTCGCGTCGCGCGCAACGAGCCGGCCCGCGTCGCTGTTGAAGTAGATCGTTTCGGCCTGGCCCGAACGGCTGTAGCGGCGCTCGCTGTCGTTGCGCAGCGTGAGCGTCTCGAGCGTGAGCAGGTCAAGCTCCTCGGCCAGGAACAGCGCGCGTCCGCCGCCAACGCCGGGCGCGCCGGGCGCGGCGCTGGCGCCCGAGCCGGAATGGATGCCATCGTTGTTGACCGCGTGGATGACGACGCCGTCTCGGCTCTCACCGCGCAGCGTCACGCGGTCGCGCGCGCGCAGAAACAGCAGCTCCTCATAGCTGCCGTTGCCAATCGCGATGGTCAGCGGCGCCGCCTTTGGATAGCGCGCCATGGCGTGGTCGAGCGCCCCTTGCACGGTGCGAAAGTCGGCCGGGCCGTCGTCGTCGACCACCAGGCGCGCACGGGCCCCCATGTCCTTGCGGGTCCGGAACGACCAGCGGCCGACTGCATCGTCGAACACCCCGGCGCCAACGGCGACCAGATATTCGGTGTCGTAGGCGAGCACGCCGGCATGCGACTCGATGGTGGCGCTGCGCCCGGCAACGCGGATCGGGTGGCGCCGGACGTGGCGAAGCCGCTCCGCCTTTCCAGGCCCCATCCGCGCGACTTCTTCGCCCGGACGGATGACGTCGACCAGGGCCATGTCGCGCTTGCGGTAGATGCGCACCGATCCCGAGGCGCCCAGCGTGGGCGGCGCGGCGAACGTGAGCCGCAGCGGGGTATCGACCGGCACGCCGCGGGCGCCGGCCGGCGGAAACACCACAGGCGCCGGCGACCGCGCCGGCGGCATGTTAAAGCGCGGCCCGACCTTGACGCCGAACCAGGCCTGCTGCGACGGGTCGGTCGGGCTGCCCAGTAGTACCCTGGCCTCGCCCGGGCCGGCCGGCACCACCGTCACCCCCAAGGCGCCCGCAACGACGCTGGCCACGAGCGGATTGTCCGAGCGCGCGGTGAAGGCGATGCGCGTGGCGCCGTCGCCGCCGACGGCGCTGACCGGCACGGTCAGCGGCGCGTCGCCAACCTGGGCCCGCAGCACGCCGGCCACGCCCGATAGTGCAATGCGCGCCGGCTTGTTTGCGGCCGGCCCGGCCCGGACCTGGTCGATGTCAAAGGCATTGCCCTGGCTGTAAAAGCCGACCTGCGCGCCGCCTTGCGCGAAGCGCGCATCGTTGACCGTGCCGAGTTTTTCGCCGTTCAGGTAGACCGTCAGCGCGCTGCCGCCCAGCTCGACGCGCAGCAGGTCGGACCTGCGCGCGGACGCTTCGAACCGGCGGAACTGCTTGACGCGCGTGGGCACGCCGTCCTGCATGCGCACGACGTTCACCTCGAGCACGCCGTCGGCCAGCGCCAGGCCGGCGCCCGTCCAGTTGCCGGCGCGGTGCCGTCCGAGCAGGACCAGCTGGCCCTTGCCCGAGGCCGGCCGCAGGGCGCCAATGCGCGCCTCCAGATAAAAGTCGGCCGGCGCCGCCGCCAGCGGCGATCCGGCGGCCGCGAGGGCCAGAATGGCGCCGTCCGGCATGCTGTCGAACTGCCAGTTGCCGGCGCCGGCGTTGTCGAGCACATGCTGTTTGACCTGCGCCGCCGGGCGCGCCGTGAAGGGGTAGGGCACCTGCCAGGCGGGCGCGGATGGCAGTGCGCACCCGGCCAGCGCGGCGCCGTTCAGGGTCGAGCCGGCGTCGGTGAAGGAATTGTCGGCGCCGTGGCTGCGCACCACGTCGCCGCAGCCGCGCGCGCCGTCGATCTCATAGACGTTGGCGTGGGCGATGATGTCGGCCTGCTTGCCCACGCCAACGCTGTACTGGTGCTGGTACACCGGATGGCGCCGCGCCCCGAGATGGTAGTTGTTGTACAAATGGACCCGCCCGAAGCGCACCCGCGGCGCGCGGCTCGAGATGTATTCGAACAGGTTGTTGCTGAAGGTGACGCGCAGGCGTCCGAGGTCGCCCGTGGCATTGTCGCTCGAACCGACCAGCGAGTTTTTTTCGTGCAGGGCGAAGCGGTTGTAGGAGACCGTGACCAGGTCCGAACCCTGGTTGATGTCGAGCGCGCCGTCATGGCACTGCTTCGGCATGCCGTTTTCGAGCGGGGCCAGCTCGTCGCCATGCGGCGCGTCGGTAAAACTGTTGCGGTCGATCCACACCCGGCGCGAGGCCGACACCGCGATGGCGTCGAGCTGCGCATTCCAGTTTCCCTTGGACCCATCCTGGGGATCCCAGGTCGGGGCCACGTCGCAGGGATTGCGCAAATTGAGCTTGCGGATGATGACGTTGCTGACCTTGTTGAGCAGCAGGCTCGCGTGCATCAGGCCGGAGCCGGTGCCGGCGCCCGTCAGCGTGGTGTCGCTGGGCACTCGGATGGTGCCGCGTTTTAGCTGGTCGGCGCGGCTCGCAAAGGGCTGGCCCTCGCGCATGTCGATGATGCCTGCCACCTCGATGACGCGCGCGCCGGCGGCCAGGGCCGCGCGCAGCTCGGACGCGCTGGTGACGGTCAGTGCGGCGGCGGCGCCGCCGCCGGTGGTGCCGCCATCCTGGCTGGCCCAGCCATCAGCAGTCTGGGCCGGCGCCGCCGGGCCTAAAAGCAGGGCCGCGGCGGCCAGCCAGGGCAGGGCCCTCACGGCTGGCGCAGCGAGGCTGCGGGCATGGGGCGGGCTGGCTTGGGTGGCGCGGCAAGCAGGTGGGGCGCGCTTGCGCGCGGCGATACCAGGAACGCGAAACGGCGCATCGTGCTCTCCTTCAGATGGTTGCGTCAAATGACCAGGCCAATTCTAATGCGGTTGGACCAATTGCGCAATCTGGATGAGCCAATTTAGCGGTGCCACGAGCCTGTTGGGCGGGCTTAGGGAGTCGAGGCGCTAAAAGCGCCGGACGAGGACAGGTTTTGACGATTTCGCAGTGCCAACAGCGAGCTATTGCCCGAGAAAGCGGCGAAATACGGACCGTCCAGCGCTTTTTGCGGCCGACGATCCTGAGAGGCTGAGAGTCTTTCGACCATGCCCGCTCAGCACGCCGGAAGGCGCCCGCTCGTCGTTGCAAATGCTCGCCATAGCCCGAGCTATGGCTGTGCTTTGCGCCTAGATCGGCCACCTTCTGGCGCGCTGCTCGGGCACGTCCGAAAAACTCTCAGCCTCTGAGTCCAACAGGATCCTACCCCCGCGAGAAGGTGCGGGTGACGCGTTCGAGGTGGGCGCGCATGGCCTGGCGCGCGCCGCTGACGTCGTGTGCGGCGATCGCCTCGAGGATGGCGCGATGGTCGTTAAGGGTGTTCTTGCGCAGATCTTCGGTCTGGAAGTGTTCTTTGAGCTTGTGCCACAGGCTGCCGCGCTGGTTCCACAGGTAGTCGATCACGCCGACCATCGCGCTGTTGCCCGTCGCGCGGGCGATGGCGAGATGGAAGTTGCGGTCGGCCTGCTCGTTGGCGCCGCGGTCGTCGTGGTGCTTCTCCATTTCAAGCACGGCCAGCAAAATGGCGTCGATGGCCGAATCGGTGGCCATTTTGGCCGCCAGGGCCGCCACTTCGGCCTCGATCATGCGGCGCGCGGCCAGCACTTCGAACGGGCCGGGGCCGACTTCGACCACCGGCGCCTGTGGCGCGGCCTGCTCGCTGACATAGACGCCCGAGCCGCCGCGCACTTCGATGAAGCCGCCCAGTTCGAGCGCGATCAGCGCTTCGCGCAGCGAGGTGCGGCTCACGCTCAATTTTAGGGCCAGGTCGCGCTCGGAGGGCAGCCGCTCGCCCGGCCGGATGTTTTCTTCCGCGATCAGGGCCTGGATCCGGCTTGCGACGACCCGGTACAGGCGCGGCTCGGCATGGTTCGCGTCGGGTGTTGCGGTATTTTTTTTCATCGGGAGGAGGGGGGCAGGACAAACAGGAATGGAGATGAGCGATTCTAGGTTGGTCTGTCCAATCTGGCAAGGTGGCACCAGCGCCACGCGTCAGTGATTCCCGACGAATCAGAGGAGTAAATTGTCCAACCGTCCACGGTTTCTCAACACTGGCGTGTGTCGAAACCGCGGAGCGGTTGGCGCTGGGTGTCGCTTTTAAGGCGCCGAGCTTAGAACAGGATTTAGAACTTGTACTCTACCGAGACGCGGAAGACGCGCCCCATCATGTCGGCCAGGCTGGTGATGTAGCCACCGCTATAGAGGCTGTTGGCGGTCAGCGGCGGGAATTCCTCCGTGATGTTGTTGATGCCGGCCGAGAGCGTGGTGTTCTTGATGCCGCTGTATTTGACGTTCACATTGAACTGGCTGTAGGCGTCGATCTTGGTCAGGCTCGAACCGGTGCGCGGGGTCAGGTCGGTCAGGCCCGAGCTGTAGCGCTGCGACAGCGTGCCGCGCCAGTCGCCGTGGCTGTAGCCGACCGAGGCGGTGTGCTTCCAGCGCGGGTTGATCTGCGCCAGGCCGGACAGGCCGGAGTTTGGACCGGCGCCGCCATAGCGGCCGTCGTTGGTCATGATGCCCACGTTCTCGAGCCACGCGCCATCCTTCTCGCCCTGGAACTCATACTTGTGATACCAGGTGCCGTCGAGTTTGGCGTCGAACTTGCCGAAGCTGGTCTTCGGGAAGGTGTAACGGACCGACAGGTCGGCGCCGCGGATGCGCGTCTGGCCGCGGTTCGCCTGGCTCGCCACGATGTGGCCGATGGTGCCGTCGGCGTTGCGCACGAAGTTGTCGCCATACTTGACGGGGTTCTGCTGGATCTCGGCGATCGCCACCGCGCCGAGCACGTCGCGCAGGTGCAGGCCCCAGTAGTCGACGGTCACGGACAAATTCTTGAGCGGCTCAAACGCCACCCCGTACGAGAAACCGCGCGACTTCTCGGGCTTGAGGAAGGTGTTGTTGGGCGACTTGGTCCAGTACGAGGTCAGCACGTTGCAGACCTGCTCCGTGGTGTAGCCGGTCGCCGGCGTGCCGGTCCCGGGCACCGTCGGCTGCGTGCTCGGGCACAGGACCGGATCGTCCATCAGCTGGGTGCGCACCTCCGGGGTCGGGTTCTGGATGTCCATGATGGACGGCGCGCGAAAGCCCGTCGACAGGGAACTGCGCAGCACCAGCGAGGGCGTCGGCTGCCAGCGCACGGCCAGTTTCGGGTTGACCGTGGTCTGGTCCAGGTCCTTGTAGCGGTCGGCGCGCACGCCGGCGTTGACCAGCAGGGTCTGCGTGATCGGCGCGTCGAGTTCGAGCATCAGCGACGAAATGTCGCGGCGCAGTTTTTTGGCCACACCTTGTGGCGTTTCGCCGACCAGGTCGCTCTTGACCACGACGCCGGACTCGCTGATGTTGTAGCTGCCGTCCGGCTTGAGCAGGACGTGGTCGAGTGGCGCGTCGAAAGTGCGGGCCGAATCGCGCCGCAGTTCACCCGACACGGCCAGCACGACGTCGCCGCCGCCGAGGGTCCAGATCGGCCGGGTCAGGGTCAGGTCGACGCTCTGGTTGTAGGCCTTGTTGAGGCGGTAGGTGTAGTCGTTCGCCTCGATGCTTTCGAGGTACTTGACGCCGGCCTCGTCCTGCGGGCCGAATGGATTGAGAATGCCCTGGTCGAAGCCTTCCTGGGCCTTGGTGTACAGGAGGTAGCCTTCGCCGACACGCGTGTCGCGCTCGGAACGGCCGTAGTTGATGCCGGTGCGGTAGTCCCATCCCATCACGCTGCCGTCGGCGGTCAGCACTATGCGCTCGTTGGTTTGCCCGTCGTTGCGGTAGGCCTGGCCAAGTTCGGCGGGCCCCCACTGGAAGTAGGCGATACGGTTGTTCATGTTCAGGTCGCTGACGGCGCCCGGGGTGCGGGTCGGGTCGATGAACATGGCCGGCGAATTGGTGCCGGTGTTGCTGCCCACGACCTTGACCGCCGGCGTGATGCCCTTGCCCGGATAGAAGCGGCTGGTCGACGGCAGCGAATAGGTGGTGAAGGGCTGGGTGGAGTTTGGGATCTGCAAGCCGCGGTACTTTTGCACGTTGAAGCTGCTGTGCAGGACATCGAGGTCGATCTTGTGGCCGCCCGGCAGGTTCAGGCTTGCGCGGCCGGCCAGGTTGGTGATCTCGCTGCCGTCGGTCACCGCGTTCCAGTACAGCGGATCGCGGGCGCAACCGGGCGCGTAGACCGGGGTGGGGTTGGCGCTGGCGGCGCCGAGCGCCGGGTTCGTGTATGGCGAGTCGCAGCCGGTGGCGAACGCCGGATTGTAGTTGGAGTTGGCCGAACGGGTGAAGCCGAAGTTGGCAAGCGGCGAAGGGTTGCGCGCCTCGGGCAGCAGTCCCAGGCCAAGGGCGCGCAACACGTCCGGATCGTGCTGCTCGGGACGGTCCTTCTGGAACAGGGCCGTCTTGGTTTGGTGGTCGACCGAAACGTAGGCGTTCCAGTTGTCTTTTTTCAGATCGCCGAAGCCGACAATGGCGCCGATGCTCTTGGTCTGGCCGCCGCCCTCCATTTGCGGGGTGGCATACTCGGCCTTGATCGACGCGCCCTTGAAGCCGCGCTTGGTGATGAAGTTCTGGACGCCGCCGATGGCGTCGGCGCCATAGGTCGATGCGGCGCCGCCGTTGAGCGTCTCGACCCGGTCGAGCGACATGCGCGGGATCACGTTGACCGACACATACTGGTCCTGCAGCGGTTCGTTGGCAAGGCGGCGCCCGTTGAGCAGGGTCAGGGTGCGCATCGGGCCCAGGCCGCGCAGGTTGGTGACCGGACCGGCCGCGCCGGTGTTGGTGCCCAGCGACAGCGACTGTGGCTGCTCGAGCACCAGATCCTTCAGTTCGGTGTTGCCGCGCGCCTCGAGCTCGGTCGCCTTGACGGTGGTGAGCGGGGTCGCGCCCTCGTGGGCGACGCGGCGGATCAGGGAGCCGGTGACCACGACCGCCTGCATCGGCTCGGCCTGCGCGTCGGCCTGGGCCTGGGCATAGGCCGGCGCGGCCAGCTGCAGCATGGCCGAAGCCACGGCAGCGGCCATCATGGCGGGTTTGATTTCGGATGGGCGCGAACGTGACATCTTGTCTCCTTGTCTGAGTGGTCAAATTGGTTTGATCACTTCTTTTGTGTGATTAGACCAAATACTAAACTGGCCCAACCACTTTAACAAGCAAAATGTGATGCGCGTGTTGTTGCCGGTGCTATCGTATGGTGTCTGTAACCGAATTTTCCGGCCCGTTTGCCGGCTGGAGGCGACCCGGGACAATTGCCATTCGCGCATGGGTTGGAGCGGCGGATCCGAAGCGCTGATGCTTGTGGACGGAATTGATGCCGCCATAAAACAAACGCGCCCGACCTCAGGGGCTTTGTGGCAAAGGCAAAACTCGATTGCGCTTGCCCAAACACGCCCGGCAGCATGTTGAGCATGATGGAGCTTCCAGCTTGCCGCGGCCGTTCATGGCGGCACGCGCATCGCTATGGGAAGCCCTAATGAGACAAGTCTATGAGTACCACCCCGTGATCGGGTATCGCTTCATTCCAAACATCCGGGCCAGGATCGCTCATGAAGGAGGCGGCTATCTTTTGCGGGCCAACGAGCAGGGGTTTCGCTCCGACCGTCCCTTCTTGCAGGCCCGCAACCAAGGGCGTCGCCGCATCCTGTTTTTCGGTGATTCCTTCACCGCCGGCGACGGCGTCTCGAACCCACAGCGCTACACCGATCTGCTCGAGGCGCAAATGCCGGACCTGGAAGTGTATAACTTCGGCATTTCGTCCACGGGAACGGACCAGCAATATCTCGCCTGGAGGGAATACGGCCGGGATGTCGAGCACGATGCGATCGTCATCGCGGTCTTTGTGGAAAACATCAGGCGCGTCGCCGCGCGCTTTCGTCCGCACCGCGACGCAAACGGGCAGGAGCGCTTGTATGCGAAGCCGTACTACACCCTCGATGGCAACAAGCTGAGCCTTCACCAGGTCCCGCCGCCGGCCGAACCATTCGATCTGGCGGACCTTCCACCGGAGGACCGGAGCGCGGTCGACACCGGCGGGCGGTTCGCGGCGCTGCGCGGCATCGTCACCGCGCTTGGGGCGCGCGAAGTCGTGCAACGGCTGACCAACTACCAGCCGCTTCCGGCCTACAACTCGGCAACGACGCCGGACTGGCTCTTGATGCGCGCCATCTTGACCGAATGGATCGGGGCGCAGCGGCGGCCGGTGGTGCTGATGCCGCTGCCGTTGCCGCAGCATCTGGACCAGCAGTGCGATGCGAGGCCGTATCAGGCCCGATTCGCCGAGCTTGCGCAGGAGCTCGGTTGCACGCTGCATGATCCCTTGCCGGCATTGCTCGAGTACGAGGCGCCGGTGCGGCGCGCGTTCCGCTGGCAGCAGGACATCCACTTCACGCCGGCGGGCCACCAGGCGCTCGCCGACACGCTCGCGCCCGTGCTTGCGGGCATTCTCGTCCAACCGCCACAACGTGAGGCGCAAAAATGTCCAAGCTGATTCTCGGCATATCCGCCTTCTACCACGACGCGGCGGCGGCGCTGGTGTGCGATGGCGTCATCGTCGCCGCCGCGCAGGAGGAGCGCTTCAGCCGCAAAAAACACGACCCGCGCTTTCCCGTCAATGCCATCAACTATTGTCTTGAAGAGGCGTTCGTCGATGCGGGCGATCTCGACGCGGTCATTTTTTATGACAATCCGCTGGCGACGTTCGACCGCATCGTCGAGAACGCGCTCGCGTCCGGCGCGCGCGGCAAAAGCCAGTTCATCGAGGCCGCACAGCAGATGCTGGGCGACAAGGTGTGGGTCGAGGACCACGTCGTCCGGACGATCGGCACGACCGGCAAGGAGGGCAGGGTGCTGTTTTCGGAGCACCATATGGCGCACGCGGCCAGCGCCTTCTATCCCTCGCCGTTCGAGCATGCCGCCATTTTGACCATCGACGGCGTCGGTGAATGGGCAACGACCAGCCTCGGCAGCGGGGAGGGGAAGGATATCCGGCTGTTCTCCGAGATCAATTATCCGCACTCGCTTGGCCTGCTGTACAGCGCGCTGACGTATTTTTGCGGTTTCAAGGTCAATTCGGGCGAGTACAAGTTGATGGGGTTGGCGCCTTACGGCGAGCCGCGCTTTTACAACGCCATGCGCGAACACCTGATCGATGTCCGGCCGGATGGTTCATACCGGCTCGACACGGCATTCTTCGGCTATCTCGACGGCATGGTCATGACCAACGAGCGCTTTGCCAAACTGTTCGGCGGCCCCCCGCGGCTGCCGGAGGCGGCGATCACGCGGCGCGAGATGGATCTGGCCGCCAGCGTCCAGAAGCTGGCCGAGGAGGTCATCCTCAATACCGCCCGGCATCTGCGCGAGATAACGGGCGAGAAAAATCTGGTGATGGCCGGCGGCGTCGCGCTCAATTGCGTGGCAAACGGCAAGCTGGTCGCGGCCGGAATATTCGATAACGTGTGGGTCCAGCCGGCGGCCGGCGACGCCGGCGGCTCGCTCGGGGCGGCATTGCTTGCCAATCACGTGTATTTCGATATGCCCAGAGCCGAGCGCTCACCGGGCCGCGACACCCAGCAAGGCGGTTACCTGGGGCCGCGTTATTCCAGCGGCGAAGTGCTCGCCTTCCTGCGCCGGCACGGCTATCCCCACGAGCGCCACCAGGACCTTGCGCGCAGGGTGGAGTTGGTGGCCAAGGCGCTGGCCGAGGGCAAGATTGTCGGGTGGCTGTGCGGGCGCATGGAGTTTGGGCCACGCTCGCTGGGCGCGCGGTCGATTTTGGGCGACCCGCGCAGCGCGGCAACCCAGGCGACGATGAATCTCAAGATCAAGTACCGCGAATCGTTCCGGCCGTTCGCGCCGAGCGTCTTGCGCGAGCGCGTGTCCGACTATTTCGAGCTCGACTGCGAGAGCCCCTACATGCTGCTGGTCGCTCCGCTCAGGCAGGAGCGCAGGGTCGCCATGTCGGCGGCGGCGAGCGGCGCCGCCGGCGACGATATGCGTCTGCTGATCAACCAGGTGCGCAGCGATGTGCCGGCCATCACCCACGTCGACTACTCCGCGCGCATCCAGACGGTGGATGCCCAGACGCACCCCGAGTATCACGCGCTTATCAAGGCGTTCGAGGCGCTGACCGGCTGCCCGATGCTGGTCAACACATCGTTCAATGTGCGGGGCGAGCCGATCGTCTGCACGCCCGAGGACGCCTACCGCTGCTTCATGCGCACCGAAATCGATTTGCTGGTGCTCGAGGACGTGGTGCTTTGGAAGCATGAGCAACCCCCGTCGGATGATCAGGAAGATTGGAGGACCACCTATGAGCTCGACTAACAATACCTTGCCGGAAGCGCAAATCGGCGCGCTGTTCGACGCGCTGTTGCTGCCCATGTCCGAGCGGCTGGGGGACGGTGGCATGCCGGCGTTTCCGCTCGCGCCCGATGTCATGCGGCTTAGCTACTATGTGCGGCGGCATCGCAGCGCGCCAATCCGGGCCGACTTCGTCAGCGCGTCGTGTTCCGATGTGGCGGAGTTGGCGCAAAAGCTCGCTGAACACTGGACGGCGCTGGGACGCGCCGAGCTCGCGTCCCAAGCGGGCATGTTCGCCGAGCTGGCCGGCGCACTTCGGCAGGCGCGGCTGGCGTCGTCGTCCGCTGGCGACCAGGCCGATGTTTCCCCCTACGTGTACGCGATGTTCTGAAGCCCGGTGCCGGCGCGTGAATTTTCGCGTGCGCATGCGGCATTTTCGGGTACTTTTGCGCGCGCAAGCCGGTCCTCGACACGCGGATCCGGCATTGCCGCGCCATCACTGAACGGGAGACACCATGCCTTCGATCGACCTTCCGCGGGTGGAGTGGCTGGCCAAGACGAACCTGCAGCAAAATTCCCACCACTCCATCACGATCTCGCTGCTGCGCGGGTTGGCGGCGGTGGAGGTTGTCGCCGCCCACATTCGCGCCCAAATGTTTCCGGGCCTCAAGTCCTTGCCCGATCCCTCCCTGTGGTACCAGGCGCTGTCCTTCTTCACCGGCTTTGCGCACCAGGCGGTGGTGGTCTTTTTCTTTCTCAGCGGATGGCTGGTCGGGGGCAGCCTGCTCAACAAGCTGCGCGAACCGCAAGCGATGCTTTCGTACGCCATCGACCGCGTCACGCGCTTGTGGATCGTCCTGGTGCCGGTGTTCGTCCTCACATTGTGCCTTGCCATTTTTGCCGACACGGTCGATCCGCGCCGGGTCGACTTTGCCCGCGACAATGCATACTCGGTCACCGCGTTTTTCGGCAATCTGTTAGGCCTGCAAGATATCGCCGTGCCCCGCTACGGCGGCAATTTCGCCTTGTGGAGCCTGACGTACGAGAGCTGGTATTACGTGCTGTTTCCGCTGGTGGTGTTGTGCTTCACCGGCGGCGGCTGGCTCGGCCGGCTCGGCGCCGCCGGTTTGGTCATGCTGATCTGCTGGTGCATCGGCAAGGACGTCACGCTGTACTTCGCCGTGTGGCTGATGGGGCTTGCGTTTTCGCGGGTGCGGATCGTCGCCACGCGCGCCTGGCTGGGCTTGTTTGTCGCGGTGCTGGCGACGCTGTCGGTGTATTTCCGCCTCACCGGCAGCAATGACATTTTGCTTGAAGTATCCTGGCTGCAGGACGTCGTCTTCAGCATCGCCTTCCTGCTGGTGCTGTGTTCCTTGCAATCGCAGGCAGACTTTGGCCGTTCGGCGGTGCGGCTGGCCAGCAAGGCGGGCAACTGGCTCGCGTCATTTTCGTTCACGCTGTATGTCATTCATGTGCCGCTGTTGCTGGCGATGCGGGGGCTGATCGCGCCGTATCTGCCCGGCGGGAGGTTTTCGCCGGATAGTGCCGGGCACTTCGCGGGGTATATTGCGTTGCTGGTCGTGATCGTGCTGCTGGCCTGGCTTTTCCACCTCCCGTTCGAGGCGCAGACCACCAGACTGCGCCGTGCCTTGAGGCTGCAATTGTGGGGCGGCCGGCGCGATGCGCTTGGGAAGGTTGTATAGGCGCAAAACCTGATTCCGGAAAGCGCCCTAGGCGAAGCCGCCACGATCTTGCGATTTTCTTGCGCGTGCTCGGAAGTGCTATGCATGCTATGATGGTTTTAATGTCAAATACTATTCAATTTACTATTCAATATCATCGATTCAGCTATGTAAGCTGAGCGATTTTTCCTATTCAGAGAGCGTGGAGAAATTGGCCAAAAATCAACTCGACCAGCTACAGCAATTGCTTATGCGACGGCCTGCTAGCGCATCAACCCTCATACAGGAGTTGGATGTCAGCCAGCCAACGTTCTCGCGCCTATGGGCAAAATTCCATGGCGGTATCGTGCTTGGAGCGAGCAAGGCCCGGCGGTACGCTTTGCGGCGGCCGGTTGCAGGTGTAGATGCGCCGATACCCGTGTTTCGCGTATCGCGGGACGGAACTGTCGAGTCGGTAGGCAACATTGAGCCCTTACAAGGTGGGTTTTACGCGCTTATGCAGTTGGAAGGGATAGGGTATCGCTTGTTCGAAGGGATGCCTTATTTCCTATGGGATCTTCGCCCGCAAGGCTTCTTGGGCCGGATGGAGCCAAGTAGAAATCGCGATTTGGATTTGCCACAGGATATCTTGCGGTGGACCGATGAGCACGTACTCAAATACATTTCGCGCCGAAGCGAGCATGCCCCGGGCGACCTCATTGTGGGAAACGAGTCGTACGCCCGGTATATCTCGGACATGGCAAAGGTTCAGGAGTCATTAATACCGGACAGTGACCGCGCCGCAGCCTATCCCGGAATGGCAGAGCGCTCGATGCAAGGCGAGCCCCCCGGCTCGTCAGCTGGCGGCGAACAGCCGAAATTTACTGCGGCAATTGGGCGAAACGGCGAGCACGGACTAGTCGAGCACGTCATTGTGAAGTTTTCACCTCAAGTCGACACGGCCGGTGGCCGGCGTTGGGGCGATTTACTCATTTGCGAACACCTGGCGCTCGACGTCCTTGCCCGCAATGGGATTGCCGCAGCCAAAACATCAATTCTTGAAGCCGTGGGGCGCGTGTTCCTGGAGGTGGTCCGTTTCGACAGGGTGGGATTGAAAGGACGACGTCCCATGGCGACCTTCGCTGCGCTCGATGGCGAGTTGGGGATGTTGGACCAAAGTTGGACCGCAGTGGCGCGTGAACTTGGCCGCTGTGGCGACCTTTCCGAGGCAGACGTAAGGACAGTTGAAATCCTAGATCTTTTTGGCGCGCTTATTGGAAACACAGACAAGCACCACGGGAACATTGCGGTCGCGTGGGCATTCAATAAACGACACCAACTGCTCGAGGCATATGACATGCTGCCAATGTTGTATCGACCAAATACACATGGCGAAGTCGTCCATCGTGAGTGGGAGCCGAATTTGGGTGCCAGGCTCGAACTTCGCCATCTGCCGCGATGCTACGAATTGGCAAATCAATTCTGGATGGACGTGTTGAATGATCCTCGTATTTGCGGGAATTTCAAGCGCGACGTTGCAAATCGCCATTTGTGCACGTTGCATGGATTGAATTTGTGAATCAATAGCTCTGCCGATGTTGTCGCGCCAATCGCCGGGCGCCAGGCGACTCTCGCTCCCACCGTTCTGCTTGAACTTCAGCCGCCAAAGTTTGGAACCGGTGGGCATTACTTCAAGGAACAGGCCGCCGCCGTCCGAGAGCTTGTAAGCCCTGTCTTCGGGTTTGGCTTTTCTACGCTATATGTCGACGAGAGGGAGTACTAATTTTGCCATCTTGAGGGCATCCGTCCCCCTCGAAGGTGCCCCGCAAAACGGAATCAGTCAACGGACGTCCGCAAACGTCGGCGCACAAAAAAGCCGCAGGTCTCATAGGGAGATCTGCGGCTTCTTGTACTTCTAAATACATATTCTTTGGTGGTGATAGGTGGACTTGAACCACCGACCCCAGCATTATGAATGCTGTGCTCTAACCAACTGAGCTATATCACCCAACAGCCGAGCATTATCCGGGCTTTCGGCCGGTCTGTCAAGGAAGTCCAAACAAGTCCAGCAGTTCTCAATTCAAAAGCGA
>NZ_PXWF02000040.1 GCF_003011895.2 Massilia glaciei
TTCATCATGGAGTGGATGTTCAATGGCGTGGTGTTCGACGGCTTTGACTCCAGCCAATGCCTGCTCAAGGAGGCTAAGGCAAGGTATGACCAGTTCTTCGATCAATTTGGTCGGCCAAAGCTATGGTGGTCGGAAGGCAGAAACGCATTTTTTGCGGAAGCCGTGGCTCAAAGTCTCGCAGCCCAACCCCGCCCGCCGGTGCGGCTCAGGTGGCATTTCATGGAGCCATCAAGCTATCGCTTCTTTTCCGGCATGATTCATGCGGCATTTCCCGATGTGGAGGTAGTATTTCAGCCATGAAACCGACAATTCCAGCACTAGAACTTCAGTACCGCCGGGACGGCGCATCGCTGCCATCAGTCGAAACCCAATTTGACGAGATATATCGATTTTCGCAAGTGGTCGGCAGTTTTTCGCCGTTGCTCCATGAGTGGTATCTGGCAACGGGCAATAGCGAAACTGAAGCACTGCAATATAAGGCTTTCGATGCAGGCGGTGCAAGCGAGGCAGCCCGGGCCGTCGTGCGCACCAAGACCCATGGAAAAACCGATATTCGCTCGATCTCCGTATGGAACGGCGCCAATTCCGACGAGGAAAGCGCGGGCATGACATCCATTTGCATGACGGTCGGCCGCCCAGACCAATTTACTTTCGAACTGAGGGTGAAGCCAGAGGTCAACGATTGGAAGGCGGGTGCCGACTGGATTCAAGCGGCGGTCCGCATCTGGCCTGCTCTGTTTGTGAACTTCGGCCCGGCTTGGTATAGCGAGAAGAAGGTATTCAAGGACCGTCCTGGAGTTAGCTGGATGCTCTACCTGCCGAGAGTGCTGTCGACGAAACAAGTCCCCGAGGCGAGCGCCTTGGTGCCCGTTTTCTCTGCCGACAAGAGACAGGCGGGCACAATCATTGTCAGCATCACGGACGAAGCGTTCTCCGATTCGAATCCCGAGCACGTCAAGATCGCGAACGACATCGAAATCCGGCTGGTCGATCAGGACTTGCTGCCACGTTATGCAGACCTGTAGAGATCGAATTTAAAATTTCGACGATCAAGCGGCCGAGCGTGCCGCCCGCGAGCCACAGCGCGATCACCCGTTTGAGGTCGGACAGGTTGCCCGGGACTGGCAAGCGCGATCGGGCGCGGCGCGCGCGCGGGGCGAGCCGATGGCAACGCCCGCTTAGGCGTAAAATGGCTGCTTTCCCGCCGCCGCGCCCGCCATGACCATCCTGCTCTCCACCCTCAACGCCCGCTACGCCCACGCTTCGCTCGGTTTGCGCTACCTGCTGGCGAACATGGGCGAACTGCAGGGCCGGACCCGTCTGCAGGAGTTCGTCATCGGCGCCAAGACCACCGAGGTCGTCGAAAAACTGCTCTCGCATGCGCCGCGCATCATCGGTTTCGGCGTCTATATATGGAACGTCGACGAAACGACCAAGGTCGTGGCCATGCTCAAGCGCATCGCGCCCGGGATCACGATCGTGCTCGGCGGGCCCGAGGTCTCGCACGAGACGGGCGACCAGGACATCATCCGCATGGCCGACTATCTGGTCACCGGCTGGGGCGACGTGACGTTCCCCAAGTTGTGCGGCGACATACTCGACGGCCCGAAGCCGCTGATGAAGATCCACGCGGGCGCGCAGCCGCCAATGGCCGAAATCGCCATGCCCTACGCGCTGTACACGGACGAGGACATCGCCCACCGCACCCTGTATGTCGAGGCCTCGCGCGGCTGCCCGTTCAAATGCGAATTCTGCCTGTCGGCGCTCGACAAGACGGCCTGGCCGTTCGGCCTCGACACCTTCCTGGGCGAGCTCGAAAGCCTGCACGCCCGCGGCGCGCGCCTGTTCAAATTCGTCGACCGCACCTTCAACCTCAACATCAAGACCAGCCTGAAGATCATGCAGTTCTTCCTCGACAAGCTCGAGGCGAACCCGGACGACCCCGTCTACGCCCACTTCGAGCTGGTGCCCGACCACCTGCCCGACGCGCTCAAGGAGGGCATCGCCAAGTTCCCGCCCGGGGCGCTGCAGTTCGAGATCGGCATCCAGAGTTTCAATCCGGAGGTGCAGGCGCTGGTCAGCCGCAAGCAGGACAACGCCAAGGCGGCCGACAACATCCGCTGGCTGTGCGAGCACTCCAACGCCCACATGCACGTCGACCTGATCGCCGGCCTGCCCGGCGAGGACATGGCCAGCTTCGCGCGCGGCTTCGACCAACTGGTCGCACTCAAGCCCCACGAAATCCAGTTCGGCATCCTCAAGCGCCTGCGCGGCACGCCGATCATCCGCCACACCGAGCAATACGGCCTCGTGTTCGACGCCTACGCGCCGTACACCATCCTGGCGACCAGCCTGATCGATTTCCAGACCATGCAGCGGCTCGTGCGGTTCTCGCGCTACTGGGACCTGGTCGCCAATTCGGGCCGCTTCGCCAACACCATCGAACGCATGCTGGCCGACGCGCCGTTCGATAATTTCATGGCGTTCTCCGACTGGATCTACAGCAAGACCGACGCCACCCACCGGATCGCGCTCGACCGCCTCGCCAACCTCGTGACCCAGTGGCTGCAAACGCGCGGCATGGGCAAGGAGGAGGCCACCTTGCTGGTCGGACGCGACTACGCGGGCCGCGTCGACGCCACCGCCGCGCAGGCCCACGCGCCGAGGCCTGCGGCCGGCGTTCCGCAGCGCCAGGCGCGCCACCTCGCCGCCTGATGCGGCCCGAAACCGATGTCGCACACACAACGGTAGCGGTGCGGCCGAAACTCTTTTACACTGGCGCAATGCCGATTGAAAATGCGCCAACATTAACCGTCAACAAATCCCCGCCCGATGCGGGGCAGTCGGTCGTGGCCACCGGCATCTGGCAGGTGCACGCGCTGGCCGAGTGCGGCAAGATCAAGTCGCTCGGCGCCACGCTGGCCGAGTTCAAGGACGACGCGGCGGCCAGCTGGGACCTGTCCCAGATCGCCAGCCTCGACCACATCGGCGCCCAGATGTTCTGGAACGCTTGGGGCAAGGCCCGTCCGGCCCGGCTGCTGCTGGCCGACCGCCAGGAGGAATTGTTCGAGCGGATCGAAGCGGCCGGCAAGCTGCAGCCCCCGCGCACGCCGCGCGACCGCCTGACCTGGGTCATGAAGCTGGGCATGACGATGCTCTCGTTCTTCGAGCACATGGGCGGCTTCATCGGCCTGATCGGCCAGGTCACGCAGGACCTCGGGCGCTTCATCCGGCACCCGCGGACCGGGCCGTGGCGCGAGATCTCGGCCAACATCTACCACGCCGGCTTCCAGGCGCTGGGGATCACGGCGCTGGTCGGCTTTCTGATCGGGGTGGTGCTGTCCTACTTGTCGGCGCAGCAACTGCGCAGCTACGGCGGCGACGTGTTCCTGGTCGACCTGCTCGGCATGAGCATCATCCGCGAGCTCGGACCGCTGCTGGCGGCGATCCTCGTCGCGGGCCGCTCGGGCTCGTCCATCACCGCCCAGCTCGGCGTGATGCGCGTGACCGAGGAACTCGACGCGATGCTGGTGATGGGCATCTCCCACGGCTACCGCCTGATCATGCCGAAAGTGATCGCGCTGGCCATCTCGATGCCGCTGCTGGTGGTCTGGACCGACACCATGGCCCTGATCGGCGGCATCCTCGCGGCCAAGGTCGAGCTGCACATGTCGGCCCGCTATTTCATCCAGGAGTTGCCCGACGCCGTGCCCTTCGCCAACTACATCATCGGCCTGCTCAAGGGCTGCGTGTTCGGCGTGCTGATCGCGCTCGTGTCGTGCCACTTCGGGCTGCGCATCAAGCCCGACACCGAAAGCCTCGGGCACGGCACCACGACCTCGGTGGTGACCGCGATCACGGTCGTGATCCTGGCCGACGCCGTGTTCGCGATCATCTTCAGCGGCGTGGGGTTCCCGTGACCGACAGCGCGAAATTGAGCCCCAGCGCGAGCCCCAGCGCGAACCCCAGCGCGAACCCCAGCGCGAACCCCAGCGCGGGCCCGGGCACCAGCCCGGGCGGCGCCGCGCGCGCCGCGCCGCGCCTGACCATGAAGCCGGACGAGGACGTCGGCCCGCCCGTGGTCCAGATCGAAGGCCTGTGGACCAAGTTCGGCCGCACCGTCGTGCACCAGGACCTCAACCTCGAAATCTACGCCGGCGAGATCCTCTCGATCGTGGGCGGCTCGGGCACCGGCAAGACCGTGCTGCTGCGCCAGATGCTCGGGCTCGAGACGCCCGCGCGCGGCCACGTGCGCGTGTTCGGCGAGGACATCAGCGAGGCCGAGGCGGGCCAGCTGCAGCGCATGCGCAACCACTGGGGCATGCTGTTCCAGCACGGCGCGATGTATTCGGCGTTGTCGGTGTTCGACAATATCGCCCAGCCGCTGCGCGAATTGCGCGCCCTGCCCGAGGACGTGATCCGCGACGCCGTGTTTTTGAAGATGCATATGGTAGGCTTGGGGATCGAGCACGCCTTCAAGATGCCGTCCGACCTGTCGGGCGGGATGATCAAGCGCGCCTCGCTGGCGCGCGCGCTCGCGCTCGAGCCGCGGCTGCTGTTCCTCGACGAACCGACCGCCGGGCTCGACCCGGACCTGTCGGACGCCTTCGTGACGCTGATCCGGTCGCTGCACCGCGAGCTCGGGCTGACCGTGGTCATGGTCACGCACGACCTCGACACCCTGTTCGCGTTGTCGAGCCGGGTCGCGGTGCTGGCCGAAAAACACGTGATCGCGCTGGGGCCGACGCGCGACGTGCTCGAGGTGGACCATCCGTTCATCAAACAATTCTTCCTGGGCGCGCGCGGCAAGCGCGCGCTCGAAGTGCTCGACGAGCACGACGAGCACGACGGCCACGA
Organism: Massilia glaciei; assembly: GCF_003011895.2. GTDB lineage: Bacteria > Pseudomonadota > Gammaproteobacteria > Burkholderiales > Burkholderiaceae_D > Telluria_A > Telluria_A glaciei. Next base: position 4,858 of record NZ_PXWF02000040.1, read on the forward strand.
GGCGCACGAGGCGCAGGGCCAGGCGGGCGCCGGCGCGCCGGACGAGGCGGCGCCGGGGCAGACGGACCAGCAAGCAGACGGACCAGCAGGGCAATCGGAGAAGTAACTTATGGAAAACAGATCGCACGCACTAATGACGGGTTTCTTCACGCTCGCGCTCCTGGTCGCGACCGTGGCGGCCGGCATCTGGTTCAACCGCGACACCGTGGACCGGGCGCCCTACGAGATCGCCACCACCCAGTCGATTCCCGGCCTCAATCCGCAGGCCACGGTGCGCTACCGCGGGCTCGAGGTGGGCCGGGTCGACGAGATCATTTTCGACGACAAGATCGCCGGCCAAATCCTGATCCGGCTCGCGATCGACGAGAACGCGCCCGTCACCACCACCACCTACGCCACCCTCGGCTACCAGGGCGTGACCGGGATCGCCTTCATCCAGCTCGACGACGACAAGACCGGTTCGCCGCGCCTGCCGACCAATACCGAGGATCCGGCCAACATCGCGCTGCGCCCGGGTTTCCTCGACCAGCTCGAAAAGCGCGGCATGGTGATCCTCGAAAAGGCCGAATCGCTGGCCACCCGCGCCAATGAGCTGCTGGGGCCGGAGAACCAGAAAAAGTTCGTGGCCGCGCTCGACAACGCGGGCAGGGCCGCCGCCGCGTTCGAGCAAATCCCGCGCCAGCTCGAGCCGACCCTCAAGCGCCTGCCCGAGCTGACCGCCAAGGTCGACCAGAGCCTGGCCAAGTTCGACGCCTTCTCGACCAGCGCCGCGCGCACCGCCGACAACTACGACCGCCTCGCCACCACGCTGCAGGCCCAGGACGGACCGCTCAGCAAGCTGACCGGCACCATCGAGCGCGTCGGCGGCTCGCTCGACGGCGTGATCAGCAACCTCGAGATGCAAACCCTGCCGGCCTTCGTGTCCATGACGGGCGAGGCGCGCACCTCGCTGCGCGCCGTCAAGCGCACCGCCAACTCGCTCGCCGACCGTCCGCAAAGCATCCTGTTCGGCGCCCCCAACGCCGCGCCCGGACCGGGCGAGCCGGGCTTCGTACCACCTTCCCAATGAGGACCGCCGCCGTGAACCCTACCCCGCCACCGAGCCTGAGCCTGAGCCCGACGCCGTCCCGGCCATCCCCCCCGCTGCGCCGGCTGCTCGGCGCGCTCGGCGCCGCCGCCGCGCTGGCCGCGTGCACCACAACCCCCAAGCAGCCCGGCAACGCCGTGTACGACTTCGGCGCCCCGGTAGTGGCCGCCGCGCCGGCGGCCGCGCCGCTGCCGGCGCTGGTCGTGGCCGCCGTCGGCGGCCCGCCCGCGCTCGACAACGAGCGCATGGTCTACCGCCTCAACTACGCCGACCCGCTGCAGGCGCGCACCTACGCCATGAGCCGCTGGGGCAGCAGCCCGCTCGAGATGCTGACCCAGCGCTTCAAGTCGCGCCTGTCGCAGGCCGGGGTCAAGGTGCTCTCGCCCGAGGACGCCGCGCTCGGGATCCCGCTGCTGCGCATCGAGGTCGACGATTTCAGCCACGTCTTCGACAGCCCCGGCGCCAGCCACGGCCAGGTGGTGCTGCGCGCCTCGCTGTTCGACGGCCACCGCCTGCTCGACCAGCGCACCTTCAGCCGCAAGAGCGCCGCCACCAGCGCCGACGCCGGCGGCGGCGCGCGCGCTCTCGCGGCCTCGGCCGACGCGGTGGCCGGCGAGATGCTGGCCTGGCTGGCCGCCGCGCCCAAAAAATGAGCGCGCCCCTGCCCGCGCCCCCGCCCCCGCCCGCGCAGGCCGGCTCGCCGGTCGCGCGCGCGGCCCTGTTCGCGTACGTCCTGCTGATCATCTACGCGAGCTGGTACCCGTTCTCGGGCTGGCGCGCGAGCGGCATCGAGCCGACCACCTTCCTGAACCTGGCCGGCCAGCGCTACTGGACCTGGTTCGACGTGCTGGTCAACATCGTCGGCTACATCCCGCTCGGCACCCTGATCGTGTTCGCGCTGCACCCGCGCGTGCGCGGCGCGTGGGCGGTGCTGCTGGCGGCCGTGCTCGGGGTGCTGATCTCGGGCGGCATGGAGGCTGTGCAAACCTACCTGCCGAGCCGGGTGCCGTCCAACCTCGACCTGGTCACCAACTCGCTCGGCTGCCTGGTCGGGGCCGCCGTCGGCGCCCTGCTGGCGCGCACCTTCCTCGACCAGGGCCGCCTGTACCAGCTGCGCGCGCGCTGGTTCGCGCCGCACGCGAGCCAGGGCCTGGTGCTCGTCGCGCTGTGGCCGCTGGCCCAGATCTACCCGCTCGGCTTCCTGTTCGGCCACGGCCAGGTGCTGCCGATGATCTCCGGCTGGCTCACCGACTTCCTCGGCTACAGCGTCGACCTGGTCGCCATGCTGCGCCCCGGCGCCGCCATGACCGCCCAGCAGTTCTGGCTCTCCGAGACCATCATCACCGCCTGCGGCATGACGGGCGCGGCCCTCACCATGCTGTGCCTGCTGCGGCGCGCGGCCCCGCGCGCCCTGCTCGTGGTCTGCATGCTCGGCGCGGCGCTGCTGCTCAAGACGCTGGCGAGCTCGCTGCTGTTCTCGCCCGACCACGCGCTGGTCTGGAAGACCCCGGGCGCCGAGGGCGGCATCCTGATCGGCGCCATCATGATCGCCGGCCTCGCGTTCGCGCCGCAGCAGGCGCAGCGGCGCCTCGCCGTGGCCACCCTGCTGCTGTGCCTGCTCGTGGTCAACACCGTGCCCGTGAACCCGTATTTCGTGGCCACGCTGCAGGGCTGGCACCAGGGAAAGTTTCTTAATTTCAACGGCGCCGCCAAATTCCTGTCGGTGACCTGGTCCTTCCTGGCGCTCTGGTTCCTGCTGCTGCCGTCGCATAAACTCAATCGCCAGGCAGAACGCGTATCATTGCAGTAATTTCCCAGCCCCGTGAGCAGAGCATGAGCGACCAGCCCGACCAGCCCGACCAGCCCGACAAACCTTATTTTGAACACCACGTTTTCTTTTGCATGAACAAGCGGGTCGACGGCCGCGCCTGCTGCGGCGAGGTCGGCGCCGACCTGGCCCAACAGTACGCCAAGCGCCGCATCAAGGAGCTCGGCCTGAACGGGCACGAGAAGATCCGCGTCAACCAGGCCGGCTGCCTCGACCGCTGCGCCGAGGGCCCGGTGCTGGTGGTCTATCCCGAGGGCGTCTGGTACACCTATGTCGACAACAGCGACATCGACGAGATCATCGACAGCCACCTGGTCGGCGGCAAGGTCGTCGAACGCCTGAAAATCTGAACCCCGCTCCGAACCAGCCCGCAACCGGCACCACCGACCTATGATCAAGAACACCAAATTCACGCTGGCCGGCCACGCCGGCGCCATGGAATGCCAGCTCGACTCGCCCGAGGCGGCCCCGCGCGGCATCGCCCTGATCGCCCACCCGCACCCACTGTACGGCGGCACGATGGACAACAAGGTCGCGCAGACGCTCTCGCGCACCTTCGTCACGCTCGGCTACGTGTCGGCGCGCTTCAATTTCCGCGGCGTGGGCGGCTCGGCCGGCAGCCACGACCACGGCCACGGCGAGACCGACGACATGGCCATGATGCTGGCCCACATGCGCGCCCTGTATCCGGGCCTGCCTGTGGCGCTGGCCGGCTTCTCGTTCGGCACCTTCGTCCAGGCGCAGCTGCAGCAGCGCCTGCTCGGGGCGGGCGAGCCGGCCGAGCGCCTGGTGCTGGTCGGCACCGCCGCCGGCAAGTGGCCGATGCCCGAGGTGCCGCCCGAGACGATCCTGATCCACGGCGAACTCGACGACACCATCCCCCTGACCGCCGTGTTCGACTGGGCGCGGCCGCAGGACCTGCCCGTGATCGTGATCCCGGGCGCCGACCATTTCTTCCACCGCAAGCTCGGCCACATTAAAAACCTCGTGATTCAATTGTGGAAGCATGCGCTGTAAAACAGACGCAAGCGCCTATAATCAGGGCTCTTTTTTTCCGGCGCCCAACCCGGCCGCCCGCACCTGCCCACCCTGCACCTGTCCACCCAAATATATTAAGCCCATGAAAAAATTGTTCGCGGCCCTCGCCGCAAGTGTCCTGCTCCTGACCGGCGCCGCCGCCCAAACCGTGCCGGCGCCGACCATCGCCGCCCGCTCCTGGCTGCTGCTCGACGCCACCAGCGGCCAGGTCATCGCCTCGCAGGACCCGACCGCCCGGATCGAGCCGGCCTCGCTGGTCAAGATCATGACGGCCTACCTGACCTTCGCCGCGATCCGCGACAAAAAACTCGAGCTCGAGCAGATGGTCACGGTCTCGGAGCGGGCCTGGAAGGTCGACCCGAGCAGCTCGAAAATGTTCATCGACCCGGCCACCCCGGTCAAGGTCGACGACCTGCTGCACGGCCTGATGGTCCAGTCGGGCAACGACGCCGCCGTCGCGCTGGCCGAGGCAGTCGCCGGCGACGAGGCCACCTTCGTGGTGCTGATGAACCGCGAGGCGGTCCGCATGGGCATGAAGGACACCCGCTTCGCCAACGCCCACGGCCTGCCGAGCCCGGACAATTTCTCGACCGCGCAAGACCTGTCGATCCTGGCCAAGCGCGTCATCGCCGACTTCCCCCAGTTCTACAAGATCGACTCGGTCAAGAGCTTCACCTACAACAAGATCACCCAGCCCAACCGCAACCGCCTGCTGTGGCTCGACCCGACCGTCGACGGCATGAAGACCGGCCACACCGAGGCCGCCGGCTATTGCATGATCGCCTCGGCGCGCCGCCCGAACGGCAGCGCCGGCGTGCGCCGCCTGATCTCGGTGGTGCTCGGCACCAATTCGGACCAGGCCCGCACCCAGGAAAGCCAGAAGCTGCTCAACTGGGGCTTCCAGAACTTCGACACCGTCCGGCTCTACGCCAAGGGCCAGGCGATCCAGAGCCCGCATGTCTGGAAGGGTTCGCAGAACACGGTCAAGATCGGCTTCACGAGCGACGTGCTGGTGACGGTGCCCAAGGGCGTGGCCGCCCGCATGAAGCCTGTGCTCGAGCGCAAGGACCCGCTGGTCGCGCCGCTCGCGCTCAACAGCAAAGTCGGCACCCTCAAGATGATGGTCGATGGCAAGCCGATGCTCGAACTGCCCGTGGTCGCGCTCGAGGAGGTGCCGCTGGCGACCATCTTCGGCCGCGCTTGGGATTCGATGCGGCTCTGGTTCAACAAGTAAGCAAATAGCAAGCAAATAGCGAGCAAATAGCAAACAAATAGCGCCCGGGACGAAGCGGCTGTGGAAGCTTGCAGGAATCGCTGACGGGAATCGGCGGCACACCTGAACCAACATCGTCCTCGCGCACGCGGGGACCCATAGAACAGTTGCTCATTGCCAGCGTTCCATGGATCCCCGCGTGCGCGGGGACGATGTGGTGGCAGGGCCACTCCTGCTTAACATCGCGCGATGCGTGCCCACAGCCACATTCGCAGTTACATTCGCAGTTACATTCGCAGTTACATTCATCAACCAATAACGAGAACGAGAACGACGACGATGCCACACCGCCTGCCAGCCGACCTTTCCTGCCCACGCGTGGCAACCAGCGCCGGGGGCTTGGCGATGTCGCGCATCGTCGCCGGCATGTGGCGCATGACCGAATGGGGCATGACGGTGCAGCAGCGGGTGGCCTTCATCGAGCAGTGCGTCGCGCTCGGCGTGACCAGCTTCGACCACGCCGACATCTACGGCGGCTATGGCGTCGAGGGCCTGTTCGGCGAGGCGCTGCGGCAGCAGCCGGGCCTGCGCGACAAGATCGAACTGGTCAGCAAGTGCGGCATCAAACTGGTCTCGCCGGCGCGCCCCGCGCACACCATCCAGCACTACGACACGGGCGCGGCCCACATCACCGCCTCGGTCGAGCAGTCGCTGCGCCAGCTCGGCACCGACCGCCTCGACCTGCTGCTGATCCACCGGCCCGACCCGCTCATGAACTTCGACGAGATCGCAGAGACCTTCGGCGCCCTGCGCAAGGCCGGCAAGGTGCGCCATTTCGGCGTGTCCAACTTCAGCCGCCACCAGTTCGAGTGCCTCAACAAGCGCATCGCGCTGGTGACCAACCAGGTCGAATTCTCGCCCATGCACATGGCGCCGATGTTCGACCAGACCTTCGACGGCCTGCAGGACCTGGGGGTGGCGCCGATGATCTGGTCGCCGCTGGCGGGCGGGCGCCTGTTCAGCGGCACCGGGGACCGCGCCGAGGGCCTGCGGCTGGTCATCAAGGAGATCGCCGACGAACTCGACCAGCCGTTCGCCAGCGTGGTGTTCGCGTGGATCATGCAACTGCCGTGCCGCCCGCTGCCGCTGACCGGCAGCGGCCGGCTCGAGGCGATCGCCGTGGCGGTGGCAGGCACCCGCTTCACGCTGAGCCACGGCGACTGGTACAAGATCCTGCGCGCCGGGCGCGGACACGAGGTGGCGTAAGCCGCCAGCCCCTTTCAACCCAGATTGCCCACGGGAGCCGGAGATGGCCGACAGCGAGCGCAGGATCGTCGAGGGGAGCGCGCTCGGCGCGCAGCAGAAGAAGGACCTGTTGCACCGGCTGGCGCGGGTCGAGGGCCAGTTGCGCGGCGTGCAAAAGCTGATCGCGCTGGCCGACCAGCCGGGCGACTGCGACGCCGTGGCGCAGCAGATGGCGGCGGCGCGCAAGGCGCTCGACCGCTGCTTCGTGCAACTGCTCACCGGCGCCATGCGCAACCAGAGCGCGCAGGCGCGCGACGTGGACGAGGCCCGGGCCAGCGCGGCCAGCCTGGCCGACCTGCTCGACAAATTCGCCTGAGTTAATCCGCCCGCCCCTCACCTTCACCCTCACCCTCACCTTCGCCTGAGCCGGCCCTACCGCCACTTCCCTTCCCGATCATCCCGCCAATCCCGCCGCGTCCGGTCCGCCGTCTTAGTCCTCGGTGTCGAAGCGCTGCGGCGGCGCCACGCCGCGCCAGCCCGCGCGCCAGCCGATGTTGAACAGCAGGGCCACGCCCACGTAGCCGACAAAAAACAGCGCGAAGAAGCGCGTCTGCAGCCACGCCAGCAGCGCCAGGTTGGCGCCGATGAGCAGGAACACGACCGCATTCTTCGGCTGCTTGGAGCTCGGGAAGCGCAGCGTCGACACCATCAGCGCGCCCACGCCGGTCATCAGGGCAACCACCAGCGCCGCGTGCGCCAGGCTGGCGGCCGGATCGGGCCAGGCCACCACCACAGAGGCCACGCAGGCGGCGCCGGCGGTGATCGGCATGCCGACGAAATAGCGCGGATCGGTGCGCGCCACGTTGACGTTGAAGCGCGCCAGCCGCAGCGCGCCGCAGGCGACGTACACGAAGCAGGCCAGCCCGCCGATGCGCAGCAGGGTCGGATGGTCGGCGCCCAGCCCCACGAAGCCGTAGCCGTACAGCAGGATGGCGGGGGCGCAGCCGAAGTTCATGACGTCGGCGATCGAGTCGAGCTGCATGCCGAACTCGGAGGTGGTGTTGGTGGCGCGCGCGACGAAGCCGTCGAGCGCGTCGAACACCCCGGCCAGCACCAGCAGCACGGCCGCCAGGCGGAAGTCGCCGGGGTCGCCGATGTGGGCGTTGTCGACCGAGATGACGATGCTGCCGAAGCCGCACGCGAGCGAGAGCAGGGTGACAAAGCTGGGCAGGGCGAACTTGGCGCGCGCCATCTGCTGCTTGCGGGTGAGTTTGTTCAAAAGGTTGTCGCTTCCGCCTGTGGGATGGCTTTAAGATAGGGATACGTTTCCCGTGGATCGGTTTCCGCATTCTACCGTGCCACACGGCCAATGCTGCAACTTCGCCAAACGCGCTCAGCGCATTTGGGATTGGCCCTAAAATCGCGGATTGGAATTTATTTCGCAGGAGTAATCAAATGAGCAAGTTCAATCGCTGGAGTGGCCGGCTCCTGACGCTCGCCGGCGCGTGCGCGCTGCTTGCCTGCGGCGGCGGCGCGGGCGGCGACCCCGCGCCCGCCCCGGCGCAGCAGGCGCCCGCGCCGCCGCCGGAGCCGGGCTCGCCCGCGTCGGTCAACAACGTCGCCACCGACGGCCTGAACTGGGTCAACTTCCGCCGCACCCAGGCCGGCATGCCGGTGCTGGTCCAGAACGGCCAGGTCGACCAGGCCGCGTTCGGCCATTCCGAGTATCAACGGATCAACAACATCGTCAGCCACGACCAGGTGGCGGGCAAGCCCGGTTACACGGGCGCGCAACTGCTCGAGCGCCTCAACGCGGCCGGCTACAGCTTCGGCAACGCCAGCTTCGCCTACGGCGAGGTGATTTCGGCGACCAACAGCGATTCGGGCGCCTACATGGTCGAGTCGCTGGTGACCGCGATCTACCACCGCTTCGTGATCTTCGAACCGATGTTCAAGGAGCTCGGCACCGGCTCGGCCCGCCGCAACGACGGCTACACCTACTTCACCGCCAATTTCGCCGCCCGCGGGGGGCTCGGCGCCGGCATCGCCAACGGCACCGTCGCGCTCTGGCCGTTCAACGGGCAGATCAATGTGACGCGCAATTTCTTCTCGGACGAGGAGTCGCCCGATCCGGTCGCCGGCGCCAACGAGGTCGGCTATCCGGTCAGCGTGCACGCCAACATCAGCGCCAACCTGAGCGTGCAGCAGTTCCGCCTGCGCGAACGGGGCGCCGGCGCCGATGTCAACGTCAAGCTGCTGAGCAAAGCCAGCGATGGCGCCTACACGCCGGCCTCGGCCGCGGCGCTGGTGCCGCTGGCGCCGCTCAAGGCCAACACCACCTACGACGTCAGCTTCAGCGGCCTGATCGGCTCGTCCCCGGTGGCGCGCGACTGGTCGTTCACGACAAAATAAACCGGCGGCGCCCGATTCCAGTTATGCAACATGGTATCGTTGATGTCACGCGGGTTTTCAGAACCACAAGAGAACGCCATGACACCAACCGATCTGCCTGCCGCCTGCGGCGACGCGCCCGAAGGGTCGCCGGCGGCCATTCTTGACACCGAAGAGGGCCTCGACCGGGTGATGGGCAACCGCGCCCTGTACGCGCGCATGCTCAGGCGTTTCCGCGCCGAATACGAGGGCTTTTCCGCCGCGCTCGGGGTGGTGCTGGGCGCGGGCGAGACCGAGCGCGCGAAGCGCCAGGCGCACACCCTGAAGGGCGCCGCGGGAATGATCGGGGCCTGCCGCGTGCACCAGCAGGCAGGCGCGCTCGAGGACGCCATCGGCGGGGTCGCGGGCGCGGGCTTGTGGCAGCCGGAGTTGGCCAAGCTGGATCGGGAACTCGGCCTCGCGCTGCGCGCGCTCGACGGCGCGCTCGGCGACAAATCCGGGCCGGGCGCAATCGGCTGAAGGCCGCGCCATGGCGGCGCGCAATACATGGAGGGAAGTGTGAAACGCTTGCGCGCGAGCGGCGCGGGCCGGTGCGTCAGCGCGTGTAGGCGGCTTCTTCGTCGTAGGCGTCGGCGCAGTCCTTGCCGCAGAAGCGTCGCACGCTGTCGAGCGGCTTGTCGCAGTACCAGCAAGCCCCTTTCGCCGTCACCAGGTCGCGCGGGCGCAAGGGCCGCGCGACCGGGACGGCGGTGTCGCCCGCATCCTTGTCCGGCATACTTTCCTGTGTCGTTTCCACGATCCCTCCTTCAGGCCAGCCAATCACTGTTTCGCAAGGTTACTTGAGTGGAATTGTGCGGACATGAGAATTCTCAATCCCAGTCTTTACATTCGCCACCGGTGCCGCAATGGTCGCGCCGGAGCGGCGCCCGGCGGCCCGGCGTGGCCGCCTTGCCTGTCCTGCACAAAGCCTGCGTTCTGGCCGACTGGAACGGGAAAAAAAACAAGAAGTCGACACCGCTAAATCATAGCAGGATTGGCCAGTCGGGAACCGGTCAATACAAAAGATGTGTCCGCTTGATCGCTGTCCCGCGGCGCACCCGGCCGGCCAGGTTATTTTTCCGGTTCGATCGTCACCACCAGCCCCCGCGGCGTGGTCGCGATGCGCGTCGGCGTAAATTGCATGCCCGCGTAGCGCACGTCCTCGGGCCGGAAGCGGTACAGGGGAAGGTCGCGCGTGAGCTGCTCCATGAGCAGGTCGGCGACCCTGACCAGCATGCGCTGCTGGGCAGGGTCGATGCCGTCGACGACGAACTGGTCGATCCGGGCGTCGCGCATGAAGATCGCGTTGCGCGTGGGGTCGACCTCGAGCCGGCCAGACAGCGCCATGCGCCCGCGCCACGCCTTGCGCAAAAAGGCCGGCGCGAACGAGGCGTCCATGCCGAGCGCGACCCTGCCGCTGTCGTCGAGGATCGAGAGCTGGGGCCGGGTGAGTTGGACGTCGAATAGCTCGAGCATGCGGTTTTGCACGGGGAAGCGGCGCTCGAGCCCCTCCTGCAGGCGCGACAGGGGCAGGGATATCTCGCGCGGGCCGACGATGCTGGCGCAGCCCGCGAGCAGCGCGCAGAACAGCAGCGCGAAAGCGGCCCATCGGAGTGGCGGTTGGCGTGCTGCGGCTGTGCTCGGGTTCATATTTTCTGGTCCTGTGGATGCGGCTGGGCTGGGGACAGTGGAGCGAAAAGCGTAGCACATAGCCGCATGGTGCGTGATGCGCCTCACCGTCTGTCCCGCGTGGTTGTCATTCTCTTCGAAGCAATTGATGCGACCCGCATAAACTATTGCGTTCAGTCCACGTAGGATTCAGATCACGGTACCGATTTCGCTACCCAACGCTCAACTTTTTTCCCGCAACGGGCTGGCTGGCAGTTCAATTGAGATTGAAACAAGGTACAGCCGTGGCCCCATGCGATCCTGAAGCGAGCAAGCGACAGTTGGCCTATTCAATCCACCAATGTACAAAATTTGATACTATGGCAACCGACAAAGAAATTCGTTGGATTGGCTCTTCCTATGAGGACATCCTAAGCTTTCCAAGTGATGCGCGCCGCGAAGCGGGCTTTCAGCTCGGTAAAGTACAAGCTGGGTTGGTCCCAGATGACTGGAAGCCATTTAACGATGTCGGACCCGGCACGCGGGAGATCCGTATCAGGGATTCTGCAGGTATATTCCGGGTCATGTACGTGGCGAAATTTGAGGATGCGATTTACGTGCTGCATTGCTTTCAAAAGAAAACCGAAGTGACTGCCAATCGCGACAAGGAAATAGCCAGTGCCCGATACAGGGCCATCATTCACGCGAGGAGGGCGAAAAAATGAGGAAGACCCAGCCGGCCAACATCGATACGGAAATCCGCCACGTTACCGGGGCCGCAACCAATATATTTTCCGAACTCGGCTTTTCGCCAGAGGACGCGCGCCGCTTTGAGTGCGAGTCGCGCGAAAGAATCGACCATGCTCTCGCCCTCAAAGAACAGCTCATGAGCGAGTTGACGAATTGGATCGCGCTACGGAAGCTTAAGCAGAGTGAAGCGGCGCTTATTTTGCATGTGACCCGCCCCCGCATCTCCGATGTCGTGAACAAGAAAACCAGCAAATTCACCATTGACGCTCTGGTCGATATGCTTGCCCGCGCGGGCAAGCCGGTGAAGATCGTCGTCGGGTAATTCGTCCTCGGACTGTCACCTGGAAAACGACATGAAACTTCCGACTATTTCGATGCAGAAGCGACTGACAAGGCAACGATGGCTCAACCACGGCACTTTCGCCAAGACCATCGTTTTTGCGTACTAACTTGTGTACTAAAGATGAATTATGATGGATGTCTTACCCATTCTCGCCAACGACAGCAAATTCCAGCGCCCCCTTTGACATCCACGTTCACGACCCTTTCGATTCTGGCCGGCACCTGACGATGCTGCGTGACCTAAGGCTTGATGATCTGGCCCTGGCCGAAGGGCTTCTGAAAAGTGAGGACGAACCGGACGAACCAGATTTTGAGTATGCCCTACTCGGGCCGGCCGAGATGCTGATAACGGGCCGGTTTGAAGGCGGCTGCGTATTCCACGCAAACTGGACACCTGTTCCGCCGCAAACTGGACAGTCATTCCAGCGCAAACTGGACACCTGTTCCATGCCAAACTGGACACCTGTTCCACGTCAAACTGGACACTTTGGGCGCAACGGCGCGGGGTTGAGGAGTGGTTTTACTCTGGACTGGCGGAGCTTGTCAAATTTGCCCGCTTTTTCCGCAGTGAATCTCCTTTCAAGTTGAGCTGATGGGCGTTGTGGACCAAGCGGTCGAGGATGGCATCGGCCAGGGTGGCGTCGCCGATGGCTGCGTGCCAATGTTCAATCGGAAGCTGGCTGGTGACGATAGTCGAACCGCTGCCGTGTGTTACGCACCG
>NZ_PXWF02000041.1 GCF_003011895.2 Massilia glaciei
CATGGGGGAACCATGCGGGGCATGGTTCCCGGTGCGACGTGCTGCTGCGTGTTGTTGCGTATTCTTATTTGCTTGTATTTACTTGTATTTACTTGTTGGGCTGGGGCGTCAGGCGCAGGTAGGGGCGCTCGGCGGTGAAACCTTTCGGATACTTTTGCTTGATGACCTCGGGGTCTTGCACCGTCAGCGGGATGATGACGTCGTCGCCGTCCTTCCAGTTGCCCGGTGTGGCGACGGTGTAGCCGTCGGTCAGCTGCAGCGCGTCGATGATGCGCAGCACCTCGTCGAAGTTGCGCCCGGTGCTCATGGGATAGGTCAGGATCGTGCGCACCTTGTGCTGCGGATCGATGATGAACACCGAGCGCACCGTGGCCGTGGTCGACTGCTCCGGATGGATCATGTCGTACAGCTTGGCGACGCTCTGGTCGGCGTCGGCGATGATGGGAAATCCGACCACGGTGTTCTGGGTCGCCTCGATGTCCTTGATCCAGCGCTGGTGCGACTCGGCCGGGTCGACCGACAGGGCCAGCGCCTTGACGTTGCGCTTGTCGAACTCGGGCTTGAGCTTGGCCGTCAGGCCCAGTTCGGTCGTGCAGACCGGGGTGAAGTCGGCCGGATGCGAAAACAGCACGACCCAGGAGTCGCGCGACCATTCGTGGAAGCGGATTTTGCCGAGCGAGGAGTCCTGCTCGAAATCGGGGGCGGTATCGCCCAGGCGTAATGTCATCGTAATCTCCAGGGTTGATGTTGAAAATAGCAGCGTTTGATTAAAGCACGTATGCCGGACTTGCACACGGACTGCTTTTGACAACTTTGGCAAGCGCCAGTTCGGGCAACGCGGTCGCCCGTCCTGGTCTGGTTTGCCCCGGCAGTGCCAGGGCGGGCCAACCCACCAGGGGGCCCGGCTGCCACCGGGCCCCCGACGCTCACTTCAACGCTTCCACCAACGCCGCCGCAACGCCGCCGCAACGCCGCCGCAACGCCTACTTGAGCGAGATCGCGATGTCGCGCAGTCCGACCGCGCCCGTTCCGTACACCGACAGGGCCGGGGTGGCCGCGCCGTTGACCAGGGTGGCGGCGCCGGTGGCCAGGTCGACGCGGTAGATCGAGGTCGGGCCGGCCGCGCTGGTGCGCAGCGCGGCCAGTATCAGGCCGTTGGCGCCGCCGCCGATGTCGAAGCCGACGTCGCCGGCCACGTTCACGCCGAGCGCGCCGATGTTGACCAGCGTGCCGTCGTTGGGCGGGTTCTGCAGGGCCAGGTTGTCGCTGCTGGTGTCGATATCGAACAGCATGGTGGCGGTCGCGCCGGCGATGCTGTTGGTATAGGCGCCGGCGGTGAGCACCGGCGCGCCGGCGCCGCCATTGATGGCGCCGTCGGTGGTGGTGGCGCCGGTGTCGACGTTGATGCGCAGGTTCTGGCCCAGATTGCTGATCACGCGCAGGCGGTCGGCCACGGGGTTGAAGTCGACCGCGAAGGCGGTGCCGGCGATGGCCGCGAACGGCAGGGTGGCGTCGGCCGCGTCGGCCGCGAGGCTGGCCTTGACGGTGGCCGCGCCGGTCGTGGTGTTGAGCGTGACGATGCGGCCGAGCGAGGACAGGCCGTACATCACGCCGTCCTTCGGACGGATGTCGATCCCGAGCAGGGTCTCGCCGGCGTTGAGGCCGCTGATGGCGACATTGGTGTCGACCGTGTTGGGCGTGAGCGGCTTGAAGCCGACCAGGCGGTTGTCGTCGGTCAGGCCGAAGGCGGCCGGCGCCGTCGGCGCGCGCACGGCCATGCCGCGGATGTCTTCGCCGATGCCGACCGCGCCCACCAGCGTGGCGGCGGCGCTGGCGCCGAGGTTGACGGTGTACAGGTTGCGCGCGCCGCCGACCGTGAAGATCGCGTAGCCCATGTTGGTGCTGCCGTCGATGTCGAAGCCGTTGGCGCTGGCGGCGCCCACGCCGAGCGTGACGGGCACGCTCAGGGTGCCGTTGTTGGGCGGGTTCTGGGTGTACAGGGTGCTGTTGACCGAGTCGATCGCGAACAGCGTGGTCGAGGCGGTGCCGGCGAACGAATTGGTGTAGGCCGACGCCGTCACGGCCGACGTCGCCGCGCCGCCGTTGATGGCGCCGTCGGTGGTGGTGGCGCCGGTGGCGACGTTGATGCGCAAATTGAGGCCGGTGTCGCTGACGACCCGCAGGCGGTCGGCGGCGGGGTTGAAATCGACGCCGAAGCTGGTGCCGGTCAGGCCCGTGTAGGGCGCGGTGAGGTCGGTGGCGTCGGCGCCCAGGGTGGCCTTGGCGGTGGCCGCGGCGGTGGTGACATTGATCTCATAGATGCGGCCGGTGCTGCCCACGCCGTAGAGCAGGCCGTCGGCCGGGCGGAAATCGACGCCGTGCAGGGTCTCGCCGCTTTGCAGTCCGGTGATCGACAGGTTGGTGCGCACGGCGCCCGGGGTCGCGCGGTTGAACGTCATCAGCTTGTTGCCGGCGGTGACGATGACGACGTCGCCCGGCTCGACCGGCGCCGGCGGCGGCGGCGGAGGCAGAGGGGGCGAGTTGTCGTCGCCGCTGCCGCAGGCGGCCAGCGCCAGGGCGAAGGTGGTACCGCCGATGAGCTTCGCGATCAATGCCTTGTTCATGGTTGTTATCCTTTTTTGGTTGGTTTGACTTGGATTTCAAAATATCAATAAAGCAAATAAACACGCGGAAGCGAGCCGCACATCTACGCGCAGGCAACGTTTCTACGGTGGGGTGGGGGATTTGGATTCAAACATTTGAAAAAAGTGTCAAATTGCTCCCGCGACTCGTCGCCGGCGCGGTCGCCCCGCCGTTGCGAACCGGGAGGTGACCCTGACCGTAATAAAATCGGATATCGGTTCCGACCGAAGCGCACCACGCGCAGCCCTGCCGAAAGGAAAAAACATGCTCAACATCGGCGAGATCGGCGACGCCATCGTGGACTGGCTCTACAAGGGCATGCCGCCCGGGCGCATCGGCGAACTGGCGCTTAGGGTGCTCAACGTGGACATGTCGAAGCCGCTGGCGCTGCTCAAGCGCTCGGCGAGAATGTTGCACTAAGCCATGACCCGCGCCGCCGGTTTCCCCTATGGGATCGCGCCACGCCGGGCCATTGCGGCCGGCAATGTTCCGCTATCGGGTCAGACCCCGGGTCAGACCCCGGGTCAGACCCCGGGTCAGACCCCGGGTCAGACCCCGATTGCGGAATAGTGCGCTGAGTGTGCCTCGGTTGCTGCGTCGCCACCCCGGCCGAACAACATTTAACAATGGGGTCAGACCCCGGTTGCGAAATGTTGCACCAAGCCATGTCCCGCGCCGCCGGTTTCCCCTATGGGATCGCGCCATGCCGGGCCATTACCGCCGGCAATGTTCCGCTATCGGGGTCAGACCCCGATTGCGGAATGGTGCGCTGAGTGTGTCGCTGTTGCTGCGTCGCCACCCAGGCCAAAACAAGCATCGGTCCGCCCGGTTTGGTCGTGGCGCCGTGTTGGCGCTTAGTTGAGGAACAGCAACAAGCTCGGGTTTTCGTAAGGACACTGCGTCGATTGTTACTATTTGGCAGTTCCGTTCAGGCAGGAATCGCTAAGCTTCGGGGACGGCTATTTAACCAACTTCCACGAACTTTTGCCATCCATAAAATGAAACTGCTGAGAATCATCTTCGGGTTCGCCACCGGGATCGTGCTGGCCGCATTGGTTTGCTGGGGCGGCTTGTTCGCCTACGAAGTGTTTCTGGCGCGCGCCCTGGGCCGCGAAGGCAGCCTGTTCACCACCAATCCGCAGGCCGCCAACGCTTTCTTCGTCACCTGGGCCGTGGTGTCGCTGATCGCCGCCCTGGGCGGCACCCGCATCGCCGGCGCCGGCCGCCGCGACCGCCCACGCAACAGGTGAGGCGGGCGCACAAGTCTGCCGCGGTCAGTTCCCTTCGTTCTTGTATCCCGGGTACTCGAACGCCAGCGCGACCCCGAACGCGGCGTCCGGACCGTAGCGCCGGGCGATGCCGGCCAGCGCCTTGTCGATCCAGTGCGCCGCAGGGGCGGCGTCGAACGGCGGCAGCATGATCGCGGGCGCGTCGCCGGCGCCGGCCACGCGGTCGGGCACGATCATCAGGCCGTCGCGGGTGCGCACCGGCGCCGCGCTGGCCGACACCGCCAACGCCACGCTGCTGCCGGTGCGCGAATAGGCGTCGAGCGTGAATGCGAGCGCGATGTCGTCGACGCCGGCGCCGAGCGGCACCCCGATGCCGGTGCTGGTGCCGGACCACCTGCCCCCGCCGATCGCCGCCAAGGCCTTGGCGTTCTGCCCGTAACCCGGCTGGAACACGCTGCTGTCGTGGCGCGACGACCAATCCGACACGCCCAGTTCGGCCGCCAGCGCGCCCGCGCGGGCACGTCCGGCGATGGCCTCGACCAGCGCCAGCGAGGTTGGAATGGCGGCGCTGATGCCAGAGCTAGAGACGAAGCGGCGGTCGGCCACATAGCGTTTGTTGGCGACCCAGTCGGTGTCCGGATACGCCTTCGCGCGCCGCTCCTCGGTGGCCCAGTGGGCGGTCGCGCGATGGCCCTTGAGCAGCCCGGTGGCGGCCACCGCCAGCGCGCCGTCGCAGATGCTGACGATGGTGGCGCCCTTTTTGTTCTGGTCGCGCAGCCACGCCAGCAGCCGCGAATCCTTGTCCTTGCCGACCTTGGGGACGATGATGTAGTCGGCGCCGTCCGGGAAGCGGGCGTCGAACTGCGTGATCGTGGCCTGTGGGTCGATCTGGAGCGGCGCCGGCGTCATCTGCAGCCTGCCCGGACGGCTTGCCAGCGACAGCACCTCGGCCGCCCCGGAGCGCGACAGCACCGCATACGGGATCACATAGTCGGACAACTCGGTGCCGCTGCTCTCGCCGATCACGGCGATCACGGGCTGCGCGCGGCCGAAGCGCGCCTGGTAGGGGGCGATCGTTTCGTCGCTCGCGGCGAGGGCGGGCGCGGTGGCGGCGCACAGCAGGGCGCCGGCCAGCGGGAGCAGTTTGGCAAGGTGGGTTGCGGTCTTCATGCGGTTCTCTTGGTTTGGGGTTGCGAAAGCGGAGGTGAAAGCAGCAGCAGGACGGCCAGGTAGCCCGCCGCGGCGAGGTCGTAGCCGAGGCAGAATGCGGGCCACCATGGCGGCACGCCGGGGTTGTGTATCAGGGCGCCGTGCAGCGCGTCGTACAGGCCGTGCGCGGCCAGCGCGGCGACCACGATCCACAGGTTGATCCTGAAGCCGGCCAGCGCCGCGCCCGCGAACACGGTGATCGCGAGCGACTCGGCCAGCAGCGCGCCGGGCGCGCCGCCGATCACGGCGAAAAGCGCGTAGTACAAGGCGATGACGATCATCAGCGTCGGGTAGAACACCCGTTCGCGGTCGAACCGGGCGAGGCTGCAGGCGAGGCCGACGCCCAGCGCGAGCGCCGCGCTGATGACCAGGCCCATGTTGTGGGCCGCGCTCATGGGGTCGGGTCGATCAGGGGGCCGGAAACGGCGCCCAGAAACTGCACGATGTCGCCGATGTCTTGCTCCGACAGGGCCATCGGTTTGCGCTCTGTGCGGCCGAGCGCCGCCGCAGGCGCGCGCGCGTAGTGGCGCACCACCTCGTCGAGCGTGGCGATCTGGCCGGCGTGCATGTACGGCGGGCGCAGCGCGACGTTGCGCAGGCTCGGCGTCTTGAACGCGCCCGTCATGTGCGGGTCGTCGGCGGCGATGAATGCCAATTCCTGGCACTGGGACGGCTTGGCGTCGCTGAATTTTCCGAGGCAGTTGAACTCGTCGCCGACGACCTTGGCGATCGCGGCGGCGCGGCCCGAATCGGGCGCGCGCGCGTCGCGCGGGGGCACGCCAGTGTTGTGGAAGTGCTGGTCGCTGAGCAGCGGCCCGTTGTGGCAGCTGATGCATTCGGCCCGGCCGACGAACAGCCGCAGGCCGCGTTTCTCGGACGCCGTCAGCAATGTCGCGGCGCCCGGTTCGGCGCGCAGCGTGGCGCCGATGTAGCGGTCGAGGCGCGACTCGCCGAAGCGCAGCTTGTGCTCGTAGGCGGCGATCGCCTTGCCCATGTTGGCGAACACGCGCGAGACGGCCACGCGCTCTTCCTCGCGCATGCCGCGCCAGGCCGCGCGTTCGGCCGCGCTGCCGTTCGGGCCGGCCGCGGCGGGCAGCGCGTCGAACGCGGGCAGCGCCGCGAACACCTGTTCGTACTCGTTGCGGTAGTGCTGTCCCAGCAGGCGCGCATAGGTGAGGCGGTTGCCGCCATGCTCGTTTGGGTCCTCCAGCGGCCCGAGGGCCTGCGACCACAGGCTGTCCTTGCGTCCGTCCCAGAACTGCCATGCGCCGCGCGCCGTCTCGACCAGCGGCATGGCGCGCCGCGCGGTCGTGCCGATCCCCAGCGCGAGCGCGCGGTCGTCCTGGAACTGCTTGGCCGGGTCGTGGCAGGACGCGCACGAGACCTTGCCGTTGGCGCTCAGGCGCGGGTCGAAGAACAGGCGCTTGCCGAGCATGGCGGCGGCCGGCACGCGCGCCTGCGCGTTCGAATGGTCGGGCGGGGCCGGCGCCAGCGTCGACAACTGCAGCGATGTCAGCGCCGCCAGCTCGCCCTTGCTCCAGCCGTCGGCGCCGGCGCCGGGCGTGCCGGCGGCGAGCACGCAGGCCAGCAGCGCGGCGCCGCCCAGCGCCAGTGTCAGCGTGCGCGCCCGTTTCATGGCTTGGCGCCGGGCAGGGCGATGACGGTGTTGAACTTGACCTCGTCGCGCCCGGGCGCGGCGTCGATCTGGAGCTTCATCTCCCACCAGCCGGTCATGCTGAATTTCATGCCCTCGAGCAGGTAGCGCCCGTCTCCGAGTTCCCTGGTCACCTTGGGACTGGTCGGGAAGCCGTGGCCGTGCTGGGGCATGCCGCCGTCGAAGCGGATGCGGGCCTGCTTGACGGGGGCGCCGGCCGGAGTGGTGACCCGGATCTCCCACGAATGCATTTGGTTGACGCCGATCGGCGCGGCAAGTGATCTCATGCTTACGGCATAGAGGCTTTTGGCGCTCGGCTGTTGCAGGCGCAGGTCGAGATTGGATGGCGCCGGCATCGAGCAGGCGCTGATCGAGGCCAGCAGCAAGGTGGCGCACAGGGCGAGGATGGTCTTTTTCATGATGAACTGTCCGGTAGTTGAAGAAATGGCGGGTGCAGAAATAGCGCTTGGAAAAAAGCGGGTGGAAAAAGCGGGGCGGCCTGCCCGCCCACTCATGTAGTATGCGCAGGGACGCCTTGTCGGAAATGACAGCCTTCCCTTGATTCCTGCCAAATGTCCTTGCCAACGGAGCCGACCATGCACCAAGCCCACCGCGTCCTGATGGTGGCTTTTCCAAACGCCCAGATGCTCGACATCACCGGCCCGCTCGATGTGTTCAGCGTCGCCAACGGGGCGGCGCTGGCCGAGGGCTTGCCGGCGCCGTACCGGGTGGCGCTGGCGGCGCCGCGGGCCGGGCTCCTGATGACGTCCTCGGGCATCGCGATAGCCGCCGGCTGCAGCGTCTACGACGCCGGCCTCGAGGCCGACACGCTGCTGCTCTCTGGCGGCCCGGGCGCGCGCGCGGTCGTGCGCGATGGCGCCCTGGTGGCAGCCCTGGGCGCGTTGTGCGCGCGGGTCGGGCGGGTCGGCTCGATCTGCACCGGCGCCTTCGCGCTGGCCGCCACCGGCGCGCTCGATGGACGCCGGGCGACGACGCACTGGGCCCATTTCGACGAGTTCGCGCTGGCCTTCCCGCGCGTGCAAATCGACCGCGACGCGCTGTTTGTCAGCGATGGGAAGTTCCACAGCTCGGCCGGGATCTCGGCCGGGATCGACTACGCGCTGGCGCTGGTCGAACACGATCTGGGACGCAGGCGCGCGCTGGAGGTGGCGCGCGAACTGGTGGTGTTCCTGAGGCGGCCCGGCGGCCAGTCGCAGTTCAGCGCGCAACTGGCGGCCGAGGTGGGCGCGCACGATCCGGACCGGTTCGGGGAACTGACGCGCTGGATCGGCGAGAACCTCGACCGGGAGCTTTCGGTGGACATGCTGGCCGGCCGGCTGGCGATGAGCCCGCGCAATTTCGCGCGCCGCTTCATGGCGGCGATGAAGGTGGCGCCGGGGCGCTACATGCAGCTGTTGCGGGTCGACGCGGCGCGCCGCATGCTGACCGATGGCGAACTGCCCGTGGCCCGGATCGCCGAGCGCTGCGGGTTCGCATCGGCCGAGGCGATGCGGCTGGCGTTCCAGCGGCATTTGAACGTGGCGCCGGTCGACTTCAGGGCGCGTTTCCAGCGCGCCGCGAGCGGCGTCGGCTGACGCGCAAACCAGGGTCACCCGGCGCAAGCGACCGCCAATTGCCCAACGCTTCGGGCACCGCGGGTGGGCAGGCTCGGTATGGGTCCCCGCTTTCGCGGGGATGACGCGTTCTGCGCGGGGAATGGCGATGTTTTTTTGACGATGACGACGATTTTGCGCCGATGACGAACACGCGGGCCGGCCGCTGGGCGTAAAAACGCAACGGGATGATCAATTTATTGTTCAAAAGCATCATTTTCGGTGCATACTTGGCGTTCTTCATCCGGGGGATTGGTTCTATGGTCAAGCTCGAGATATTCAGGGAACTGGCGGCGCAGGCCGGCAAGGGCGAATTGACGTTCCCGGCCAATGTGAACGGCTCGCTCAAGCTGCAGCACGCGCTCGACGACGAGGATTGCCACATCGACGCGGCGGCCAGGCTCGTGATGGCCGAGCCGCTGCTGTCGGCCTACACCGTCGCGATCGCCAATTCGGTCGCCTACAACCCGTACGGCAACGAAATCAACAATGTCCGCGCCGCCGTCACCCGGCTCGGCTTTCGCACCCTAAAGTCGATGGTCGCCAGGCTGATCGTGCGCCAGTTGAACAGCGCCATCAAAAACCCGTTGCTGCGGGCCCAATCGACGCTGCTGTGGGAGCACACCGCCCATGTGGCGGCGTTGGCGCAGGTGCTGGCCAAAAAGGTCTCGCGGATCGACCCCGAAACGGCGATGTTCGCCGCCATCGTGCACGAGGTGGGCGGCTTCTATCTGCTCTCGCGCGCCGAGGAGTTCCCCGGTCTGCTCGACGACAACAGCGAAGCCTGGACCGAATACGGCGAGCGGCTGATCGGGCGCGGCGTGCTGCGCCAGCTCGGCGTGCCGGCGCTGGTGATCGAGGCGGTCGATGTGCTCTGGAAGGGGGAGGGCGTGCATCCGCCGCGCACCCTGGGCGACACGCTGTTGCTGGCCAACGTGCTCGCGCCCGTGCCCTCGCCGCTGCAGCCGCGCCGCAGCGTGAGCGCGCTGCAGGCGGCCGACAGCATCGACTTCGAGACGCCCAGGGGCTCGCTGCGCAAGATCCTCGCCGAGTCGGCCGACGAAATCGCCTCGCTGACGGCGGCCCTGCTCGATTAGCAGCCCCGGGGCAGGCCCTATTTGCAGTCGCGCGGGGCGGGCGCGCCGCAGGCGATGATGCGGGTCACGCCCGGATTGAGGAGGTAGTCGTTGTGCGCGCCGAACGGGTTTTCGATCAGGCCGAACCAGGTCGGCTTGTTCGACACCAGCACGTCGGCCACGTGGACGTCGGGCGCGGCGTAGCGCGACGGCTGCAGGCGGTACGACAGCACATCGTTCGGGTCGGTCATGGCCACCAGCGTCAGGGCCGAGACGCGCTTGTCCTGGGCCCGCGGCAGCGCGCGGCGCAGCTCGAGGAAGCGCTCGAGCGCGCCGGCGCCGGCGGGGCGGGCCGCGCGCGCGCGCGTGTCGATCGATTGTTCGGCCAGCCCGAGCAATGGCAACTGGTTGGCCGCCATGAACACCTGCACCAGGCGCGCGGTTGCGTCCTGGCCGGCGTCGGCCTGCTCGCGCGAGGGCGACACCAGCATCGCGTTGAGGGCGTCGAAGGTGATCTTGCTGCCCAGGCTCTCGGCGATCAGCACCAGCGGCGCGCCGCCGCCGTCGGCCAGCACCTTGCCAAGCGCTGCAATCACCTTTTGTTCGATCGCCGGGCCGCTCGCGCCCTGGTAAATGACGGCGTCGACCAGGCAGTCGTTGAGCAGTTTGTCCTTGAACATGGCGTTCAGGCGCGCGCGCCTGGGTTTGCATTCGCCGGGCGCGGCGCAGTCGGTCGGGGTGCCGGTCATGTCGAACGCGAGCTGCTGCTTGAGGGCGGTGGTCAGGGGCGACCAGACCAGGGCCGAGAAGCGGATCGGGACCGCGCCCACGCGCTCCTCGCGCCGCACGATTTCGATCTCGGGCGCGGCCGCCGCGGCTTTGCGCCCGGGCGCCCTGGGCCGGTAGTTGGCGTCGAGCCCGCGCATGACCTGGTCGATGGCGCCGTGCGCCCAGGCCGCGTCGTGGGTGCACATGCCGTGCACCAGCACCACATCGACCGGCTTGCCGGCGCTCTGCGCGAGCACGCCGGACAGGCCGGCGAAGGCGCTGCCGCCATACACCACCACCGGCGGGCGGTACAGGGTCGAACATGACGCCAGGGTGAACATGGCCAGCGCCGCCACCACGAGTATCCGAAAAAACAAGGCCATGCGATTCTCCCATCAGTCCAGCGGCGCACCGGCGTCGGCCGCAATGGTTGATGGTAGCGACCAAAATGAGGGGGAAACCTGCGCTAGGTCAGATCAAGTCGCTACAAGGTCAGGGTCGCCTCGAGTCCGCCGCCGTCGCGGTTGGCCAGCGTCAGCGTGCCATTGATCGAGATCGTGAGCTGGCGCGCGATGGCCAGCCCCAGCCCGGCGCCGCCGGTGCCGCGGTTGCGCGAACCCTCGACCCGGTAGAACGGCTCCCACACCGCCTTCAGGTGCTCGCGCGCGATGCCGGGGCCGCGGTCGCGCACAACGATGGCGAGCCGCCCGCGCGGGTCGGCGTGCACCGCGATCTCGGCCGCGCCGGCGAACTTGAGGGCGTTGTCGGCCAGGTTGATGACGATCCGGCGCAGCGTGTTCGGGCGCGTCAGCAGGATCTTCGCCTCGCCCGCGAGCCGCACCGGGTGGCCGGCGTCGGTGTAGTCGCACACGATGGTGTCGAGCAGGGCGCCGATGTCGACCAGGCGCGCCTCCTCGGTCACGCGGTCGGCGCTGCGCGCGTAGGCGATGCCCTCCTCGACCAGCACCTGCATCACATCGAGGTCGGCATGCAGCTTGGTGCGCAGCGCCCCGTCCTCGGTCAGGTCGGCGCGCAGGCGCATGCGCGCGATCGGGGTCTTGAGGTCGTGCGAGATGGCCGCCAGCATGCGCACGCGCTCGGCCAGGTGGTCCTTGATGCGCCGTCCCATGAGGTTGAAGGCGGCGGCGGCGCGCGCCACCTCGGACGGTCCGTCCTCGGCGATCGGCTCGCACTGCATCGACGCTCCCAGCAGCTCGGCCGCTTCGGACAGGCGGCGCAGCGGCCGGGTCGCCTGGCGGCAGGCGATCCAGGTGAGCAGCGCCGTGGCCAGCGCCTGCAGGGCGAAAATGACACCGCCCCAATTGGAGTAGACGATGACCTCGTCGAGCATGGCGGCGGTCAGTTCGCTGCCGTCGGCGAGCATCACGTGGTAGCGGATCCGCTCGTTGGCGGCAACGGCCGCGCTCACCGCTACCGGATGGCGCGGCCCCAGTTCGGCGCGCAGGGCGGCCAGTTCGTTGGCCTCGTAATTGTATTTGGCGAGCGGCGAGGGCGCATGCGGGGCCGGCGCCGCCAGCGTGAAACGGTAGGCCTTGCGCGACCTATTTTGCAGCAGCGCGGGGCGCGCGGGGGGCGCGGACTGGTCCAGCATCGGCAGCAGCAGGCCAAGGTCCTTGCCCAGGTAATAGCTGGCGCGCGTGACCTGGACGGTCATCAGTTGCGTGCGCGCGAACGCGTGTTCGATGACATGGCCCGCAAACAGCACCAGGCACCATGTGATAGCCAGGCGCGCGAACAGGGTCGGACGCAAACGCGGCAGCGCCCACTTCATGTCGCCGCGTCCACGCTGGCGGCGAACAGGTAGCCGCCGCTGCGCACCGTCTGGATCAACCGCTGCGGGCGTGCGTCGTCGCGCAGGCGCTTGCGTAGGCGGCTCACGAGGATGTCGATCGAACGGTCGAAGGCCTCGGCTTCGCGGCCCTGGGTCAGTCCGAGCAGCTGGTCGCGCGTGAGCACGCGCTGCGGATGCTCGATGAACACGCGCAGCAGGCGGTATTCGGCGCCCGTCAGCGCCACGCTCACGCCGGCGCCATCGAGCAGTTGCTGGGTGCGGGTGTCGAGCTGCCAGGCGCCGAAGCGCAGCACGTGGCCGCCGTCGCCGTCGCCGAGCCGCACCTTGGCCGGGACCATGCGCGCGCGGCGCAGGATGGCGCGGATGCGCGCGAGCAGCTCGCGCGATGCGAACGGCTTGGTCAGGTAGTCGTCGGCGCCCATCTCGAGGCCGAGGATGCGGTCGGACTCCTCGTTGCGCGCGGTGAGCATGAGGATCGGCAGCGGTGTGGCGCCGTCGGCGTGCAGCGAGCGGCACAGGGCCAGGCCGTCTTCGCCCGGCAGCATCAGGTCGAGCACGATCATGTCGACCGCGCCGGCCGCGCCGGCCGCGAGCGCGGCGCGCATCTGGCGCCCGTTGGCCGCGGTGCTGACCTTGAAGCCGTTTTTTTCGAGGTATTGGCGCAGCAGGTCGCGCAACTCGTCGTCGTCGTCGACTACCAATATGTGATCGCTTGTCTGCATACAGCTTTATAGCCGATTTTGCGCGCCAGCGTCCCGGCGGATTGTTTCCGCTTCGTTTCCGCTTCGTTTCCGCCTTGTTTTGGCGGGCCGGGCGAAACACGGGGCACGCAAAAAGCGCAAAAGCGTACACACGCCAGAAACCTGGCGGCGGTGTAATGGCACCACTCCACCACCAAACCAAAGGCCGGCATGAAGCACTCCACCGAACCACCACTGTTGATCGCGCGCGATCTCGTCAAACGCTACGTGGGGGGCGCCGGCGGAATCTGCGCGCTCGACCGGGTCAGCCTCGAGCTGCGCGCCGGCGAGTTCGTCGCCGTTGTCGGCAAGTCGGGCAGCGGCAAGTCGACCCTGCTCAACCTGGTGACCGGCATCGACCGCGCGACCTCGGGCCAGATCCTGGCGGGCGGCGTGGCCGTGCACGAGCTGGGGCAGGCGGCGCTGGCGCGCTGGCGCGGCAGGCAGGTGGGCATCGTGTTCCAGTTCTTCCAGCTGCTGCCGACACTGACGGTGGCCGAGAACGTCATGCTGCCGATGGACTTTTGCGACACCTACCCGGCGCGCGCGCGGCGTGCGCGCGCGCTCGGACTGCTGGCGCAGCTGGGCATCGCCGAACAGGCCGACAAGCTGCCGGCGGCGCTGTCGGGCGGGCAGCAGCAACGCGCCGCGATCGCGCGCGCGCTGGCCAACGATCCGCCGATCCTCGTGGCGGACGAACCGACCGGCAACCTCGACTCCGAGACCACGGCGCAGATCATGCGCCTGTTCGCCGGCCTGGCCGCGGCCGGCAAGGCGGTCCTGATGGTCACCCACGAGCGCGGCTTTTGCCCCTGGTTCACGCGCACCATCACGCTCGCCGACGGCGCCGTGTGCGCCGGCGGCGGCACCGGCGACGGCCTTGGCGACGGCGCCGGCACCAGCGACGGCTTTGGCGGCGGCGGGGCGGCCCGTGCTTAGCCCGCGTTGGAGCAAGCTGCGGCGCGACATGCAGGCCACCCCCGGCCGGGTGGCGCTGATCGTGCTGGCCATGGCGGCCGGCGTGTGCGCGCTGGCCACCATGCTGGGCAGTCTGGCGATACTGACGCGCGAGACGCGCGCCAACTACCTGGCCACCAATCCACCCTCGGCCACGCTGCAGATCGAACGCATCGACGCGCCGCTGCTGGCCACCGTGCGCGCCTTTCCCGGCATCGCCGCCGCGCAGGCCGGCACCACCGTGAGGGCGCTGATCGAAACGGGCGGCGGCGCGGCGCTGCCGTTGACCATCTTCGTGGTCGACGATTTCAAGGCCATGCGGATCAACACGATCCGTCCCGAGGCCGGGGCTTGGCCGCCGCCGCCGGGCGCGCTGCTGCTCGAGCGCGACGCGCTGGGGCTGGCCGGCGCGCGCATCGGCGACAGCGTCAGGGTGCGCGTGGGGCAGGGGCGCGCGCGCGCGCTCAAGCTGGCCGGCACCGTGCACGACGCCGCGCTGCCGCCGGCCTCGCAGGGGCAGACCGTGTACGCCTTCGCCAGCGCCGACACCGTCGCCGGGCTCGGGCTCGACGGCACGCTGCGCCAGCTCAAGCTGACGGTGAACGAGCGGCCCTTCGATGCCGACGCGATCGAGGCGACCGTGGCCAGGCTGGCCGCCGCCTTGAAGCGGCAAGGCGCGCGGATCGGCTGGATCCGGATACCGCCGCCGGGCGAGCATCCGCACCAGCGCATCATGGATGCGGTCCTGACCATGCTCTCGGTGTTCGGCGCGATCGCCGTGCTGTTGTCGGCGGTGCTCAGCGCGACCGTCCTGGGCGGCATGCTGGCGCAGCAGGCGCGCCAGATCGGCGTGATGAAGGCGGTCGGCGCCAGCAGTGCGCAGATCGCCGCCATGTACCTGGCGCTGGTGGGGCTGCTGGCGCTGGCGGCGACCGCGCTGGGCGGCGCGGCCGGGCTGGCCGCCGCGCGCGCGTTCTCCCGCGTGGTGCTGCGCGAGATGCTCAACTTCACGCTGTTCGACGACTCGGTGCCGCACTGGTTTTGGCTGGCGCTGCTGGTGGCGGGCCTGCTGGTGCCGCTGCTGATCGCGGCTGTGCCGGTGATGACTGCCAGCGGGCGCACCGCGAAGGAGGCGATGAGCGACTTTGGCAGCCGGCGCGACCGGTTCGGCGCGGCGGGCGGCCCGCTCTCGCGCCTTGGCTGGATCGACCGTGGCCTGCTCATGGCGCTGCGTAACAGCATGCGCCGCCGCGCGCGCCTGCTGCTGACCGTGGGCCTGCTGGCGGCCGCGGGCGCCATGTTCATGAGCAGCCTGAATGTGCGCGCCTCGTCCGTCCAGCACCTGGTGCAGGCGGCCGGCCAGCGCCATTACGACATCGAGGTCATGCTGCGCAAGCCGGCGCCCGAGGCGCGCGTCATGGACGTGATCGGGGCGCAGGCCGGGGTGCTGCGGGTGGAGCCATGGGAGCGCGGCGCGACCACGCTGGCGCGCGCCGACGGCCTGCGCATCGAACGGGTGTACCCGGACGGCATGCACGGCACGCTGCTGGTGAACGCGGTGCCCGAATCGAACGGCACCTTCAGGCCGGCCATGCTCGACGGCGCCTGGCTCAAGCCGGGACAGGACGGCACGGCCGTATTGAACAGCGCGGCCAGCGCGCTCAATCCGGCGGCCAGGGTGGGCGGCAGCATCGCGCTGTCGGGCAAGGAGGGCGCGCTCACGCTGCGCGTGGTGGGCATCGCGCGCCAGGACATGGCCGGTGCCAGCGTGTACGTGTCGCGGGCCAGTTACGACGCCATGTCCGGTGAGCCGGGCCTGAGCACGCCATACAGGGTGGTGCTGGCGCGGCACGACGCGGCGTTCGTCGAGCGCGCCGCGCGCCGGATCGAGGCGGCGCTAAAGAGCGCCGGCTTTGAAGTTGGCATCAGCATCACCGAGGCGATGATGCGCAAGGACGCCGACGGCCATTTCGTGCTGCTCATCGGCGCCATGCTGTTCATCTCGGCGCTGATGGCGGCGGTCGGCGCCTTCGGCCTGGGCGCGGCCATGGGCAGCAGCGTGGCCGAGCGCGGCCGAGAGCTGGGGATCATGCGCAGCATCGGCGCCAGTCCCGGGGTGCTGCTGCGCAACGTGCTGTGCGAAGGGATGTTCATCGCCTTGATGAGCCTGCCGCTGGCGCTGTTGTTGTCGGTGCCCCTGTCGGCCTTGATCGCCTCGTTCCTTGGCAACTTGTTGTTCGGCCTGCCGTTTCCGCTGGCGCTGTCGACGCCCGCGATGGCGACCTGGTGCGTCCTGATTCTATGTTGCTCCCTGATAGCGAGCGGACTGCCGGCCTGGCGGGCCTCGCGTCTGAGCGTGCATCAATCCCTTTCCACCATTTGATCGGACTAGCTATGAAAAAACCACTGTTGATCGGCGCGCTTTGCGGCGCCGGCGTTCTCGCCTTGTACTTCGTGGTGCGCAACATCGACCTCGTTGGCCTAATCAAACACGTGCACGGTTAGGCCCGCCCGCTTAAAAAATGGGGTCAGTAAAAAATGGGGTCAGAGTCGAATTGTTTGAAATGTTTCAATCAATTTGACTCTGACCCTCATTTTTCTTTGCGGCGTTGGCTTTGTCGTCTTGTACTTTGTGGCGCGCAACATCGGCCTCGCCGCCATGATCGAACACGCGCACGGCCCGACCGTATAAAAATGGGGTCAGAGTCGAATTGTTTGAAATGTTTCAATCAATTCGACTCTGACCCTATTTTCTGTTTTAAACAATCTGACTCTGACCCTCATTTTTTGAAATTTATATTTTTGGGATGAGCTATTTCGACGGGGCACTGCGCAGTATTTATCAGAAGCGCAATTCACGCTGCCCCCGGAGACGCCATGTTCGAACTTCTCATCCTCATCAGCCACTTCCACGCGAGTTCCACGCAGAGAATGCGCGGCATGCTGGCGACGCTGTGCGTGGTGATGGCCGGGGCGGCCGGTATGTCTGCTTGTGCGGACAGCTACGCCAGCCCGGAGCCGGTCGTGGCACATGAGCCGGTGCCGGTGCCGCCGGTTTTCGCACAACGCAGCGCCTAGTACAACATCCCTTAAAT
>NZ_PXWF02000042.1:0-15000 GCF_003011895.2 Massilia glaciei
GTTGTGTGTAACGATATGGGTTCGACCAGGCCAACTCGTGAGAAAACCTGAAAAGGCCGATCGTCACCGATCGACGGATGAGGTCCAAATTTCTTCCGAACTTGCTAACCTCGTTCACATGACCATTTCGAGCGAAATAGCCTTGGCAAGGAACTCGAACATGAGCGGATTAGATCCTGAGATATATCGCTTTGGAACCGATGACGCCTGTGCCGAAACGTGGTCACCTGACGCGGGTACGCGTAACGCTCAGCTTGTCGAAGCGTTCGAATCATTGAGAACACTTGCGCGTGTTCCCGGAAGCTGGTTGCGATCTATGTGGGAACCATCGATAAAAAGAAAATGGCAAGCATTGGCAAGGCCCAACAATTAGGTCGAGCGGACTGGCCGGAAACGGCGCAGTTTTTTTAAATTACAGGCGGCCTGCCGCTCACCACAACGTTAGACGGCATGAATGAATCGCTCAAGCTTCGATTGATCGTTACTGGACCGCTGCCAGGGGTCTGGTGCGCCGTGCAACGCGGCAAATCGGAGCTACTGCAACCAACGACATCACCCGGTGAGTTGACGTTCAACTTTACTGTTCAAGCGAATTTGGCAAAGGATCCGCTGGCTCTCACTGGCGAATTCACGCAGGGTCCGCCAGCCAAGCGCTTCGTCTACGTCAACTCAGGAAGCTACGCGGGCCAATCCGGAACAGTATGGTCGCGGCGGGCCAAAGTTCCAATCACTGGCATCTCCGCATCAATGGCCAGAGAGGCCATTGCCAGAGACGGCGTGCTGCAAGCTCGCGTTCGCGGCACGGGCGGAGACGGTGGACCGTTCTGTGCGTCAGTCCCTTTGTCGTCAGACTGGACTCTTACGGATGCCGTCTAGCAATTCATTCAACCCGATGCCGCTTCGCGGCACGGGTTAATTCAGGCGTCCGAGAAAAATCGCTCCAGCAGGCGCTATTTCGCCAGCGGCAGCGTGGCAAGGCGGTCCAGAATCTCGGTGCGCACCGCCGTTGGCGCGTTCAACTTGGTCAATGCGTCTGGCCACAACTCCTTGGCCAAGTTGACCGTCCGCTTGACTGCCGCCTTGGCAATGCGCTCAGAGATTCCGGCGCCCTTGGCCACGGCAATGTAGTCGTCGACCGTTTCCTTGCGCTGGTACTTGTCGATCGCAACGTTGGTGCCGAATCCCTGGAAGCCCGGCAGCGCCGCAACGCACACGATGTCGTAAGCCGGCGAGAGTTCGGGCATCACTCCGTTGTGATAGAGCACGGAGAAGTTTTTCAGATGTGCGTCCGAATTGCCCAGGAGCGTGTTCACCACTTGGCGAATGAAGAACTGGCGTACGTCCTCGATGCCGCGAGTGCTGAAACGGTTGAGCACCTGTACCAAGCGAACGAAGTATCCGCGGCCGGCGTACTTCTGGTTTGGCATCAGGCGAAGGAGCTGGCACGCATCTTCCATGTGCACCGCGCTGCTGGGACCACGGTCGAACCGGTCAAGCGCGAGGAAATGCGTATCCGGACCCAGGGCCGCCACCAATTCGTCGCGACCAACCATTTCCCGCATCGGCACAGTGCGGCACTGCGCGATGTTCACGCCGGCCTGCGCGGCCAGTTGCATGCACGCATATTCGTTAAAGACCTGCGAGTCGTCACCCTTGGCCGGCAGCTTGGCAATCAGGTCCGAAAGCGTGCCCTTGACCGGCATGCAGTAGCGCTGGCCGTTCTGCGCGCTCGACAGCGCCAGTTTGTCTTGGACGCCCGACAGTGACGCGGCGCCCTCGGCGGCCTGCTCCGGCACACCGATTTTGAGGTTATCCGAGCCTCCCGTGACGCCGAATGCCCGAGCAGTCGCCGTGAGCTTGTCCAAGTCCGCCGGCTTCACCTGGACCGCGCCAGGCAAATCCTCGCCAGCGGCGGCCAGCACGCCGAAGTCATCCATGTCGCGCGGGTCCTTGCGCGTTGCGGCGAGACGCCGGCGCAGCGCGCCCTCGGGCAGCAAGCCAGCGAAGAACGGCGGCAGTTCGCCACGCTCACGGTAGACCGCCTGGTCGAAGTAGTTGGTCATCGTCTTCCGGGTCAGTTCGTCCTCGCCGGGTACCGTCATCGAAATCGACAATGTAAGCCGGCGCGCGTTTGCCACGTATTCGTCCGTCGCAATGAACCGCGTTACACGCCCAGCTTCGCACAGCCAGCCGATATGCTGACCTTGCAAGAAAACGTCTAGGTAGCGCGGCATTAGCTCGTTACTCATTCGCGACCGCCACCGAACAGCTGGTCTACAGTCGACGGCGCGTCGTCGGGACCGATGGCCTTTCCGGACAGCAATCGCTGCACTTCGGGAAGCAGGTGCTTGGGCACCAGAACCCAGGTAGCGTCAAGCGCGTCTGCGAGCGCTTCAAGTGTACCGGCTTTCGCTTCCGATTTTCCGCTGAGCAGCTTGCTGAGACTCGACGTCGCAATGCCCGTTACGTCGTGAATCTGCTGCAAGGTACGGTTCGATTGGGCACGGCGAACGCTGAGTAGTTCTGAAAGTTTCATAGCGGTTAGCCTAAATTTTGTTTACATATTAGCGTAGAGACTAACACAGTGCACTCGAAAACCCAACGCGATTTAGCGTCCACGCTAAAAAAACCATAGATTTTTAGCGTTAAGGCTAAATATGCTGAACATCAGAAACGAAGTCATATCTACAAAGGTGCCAGTTAGGCCCAATGTCGTTTTGAGTGGAGCCCCCGGTGCATCAGGTTCGATGACAGCCCGAAACGACCGTCGGTCGGCTGTCCAAAAATTTCAAGGCGCCGGCCGGCATGCGCTGCCTGGCGGCGCGGGTTCGCGCAGTGCTGGTCTGGCGCAAGTGCGAAAACGCACCCGAGTATCCGGATCACTGTCGCATGGATAGCTGGGAAGTGGTCATGCCGGAGCTGGTTTTCGGGCCGAGCTAGTCGTGCTTGGAGACGCGAGGCTGTGTCATCGATTCTACGTTCGCCACCTCAGCCCCGCGTTTCGACGCTTCGAAATGTCAAACGGTATAGACTGTTGGTGTCCGGGAGATCGTCATGAATGACCAAGTGAAAGAACTCGCCGAGCGCGGCCTAGCGCTCCCGACCGAAGACCGTTCGCGCCTCGTAGACCTCCTGCTTGAGTCGCTCCAGGAGTCACCTACAAACGAGGTAGAGGCGGCTTGGGCGGTTGAGATCGAGCGGCGCTTGGCCGCATACGACCGTGGTGAAATGGCGAGCGTTGCAGGGGAAGAGGTCTTTGCCAAAGCGCGAAGCCTTGCGCGGTGATCAAGATCCGGTTCTTACCTGATGTTGAAGCCGAGCTACTGAAGGAAGTAGCCTTTTCTCGGCTGCCGGTGCTGGCCTTGGAGTCAAATTTTAACGCGCTGTGGAATCTGCAGTAGACATGGCCGTTGCCAATCCTGGTGGTGGCGCTCCTTCAACGGGCGGAACTCGCCGGCGACTTGTAAAAGGCTTTCCATTTAGTGTGGTGTATCGGGCGAGCGGGACTGAAATCCTCGTAGTCGCCGTCGTGC
Source organism: Massilia glaciei (assembly GCF_003011895.2). Taxonomy (GTDB): domain Bacteria; phylum Pseudomonadota; class Gammaproteobacteria; order Burkholderiales; family Burkholderiaceae_D; genus Telluria_A; species Telluria_A glaciei. The sequence continues at coordinate 3,534 of NZ_PXWF02000042.1, forward strand.
ATCATCGTAGAAGGCCTGGTTACTGGGTCAATCGTATCGAAGGTGGCTAAGCTTCCGTTCCAGCGGACGCTTGCCGGCGCCCCCTTGAACAGGCGCGTTAGCTAGACTTCTTCGAGTCCGTTGCCACCAAGGCGGCAAGTGCGCTCTTCGATGGCGCCATCGAGGTTGGCGATCACTTTGAAGTGTTTGCTATCGACACGATACGCGATGAGGTAGTTCTCTTGCGGCTTGACCACTTTCGCGATCCACTCCTGAGCAAACAGCTCGTGGTTGTCGGCGACCGGGAGGTCCCCCAGAACAATCACTTCATTGCGATCAGGGAACAGCAAAGTGGGGAGAAACTCCTCAAACCCATCCTCGCTGATGACGTTATTTGTTATATCGATAAAATTTTCAAGCATGTTTACTTTTCCTTGGACTTTCACCTACACCGGCGCCCACGTGGCGCCCCTTGGCATCATACTACCGTAGCGGCATGAAGCCGGTTTTCACGCCCAGTGAGCCGCTTCAGAAGTCGTGTCGCAGACAACTTAAATATCAAAATCAACGTCTTCCCCGCGAAAGTTCAAACGCATGCGTTTGCACTTTCGCGAGGATGACGTCGGCATTTGTATCGATGAAGATCGGTTTCGCGATTTCTGTAGCGTTGAACACCAGTGTTCGCACCGGCGATGTCAAGGAGATTATCCCGGGCAGCAGTGCGCTTTCGAGAGGAAGACGGCGGTTGGTTCTTGCCACACGATTTTGTGCGTGCTTGCGCGGCGCCTATTCTTGCTGGTCCAGCCGCTCCAGCACCGCCTTCATCATTTTCTCAATGTCGCCGCGGATGATATTGGCCGCCAAAATGCCCGGCACGTAAAACCGCGGCACCAGCTTGCCCGAGTAGGTGATGCGCGTGCCGCCCGTCTCCGGCACCGGCGTCATCGACCAGCGGCAGTTGTACACCTTCATGTCGCCGCTCACCAAGCCGATGTCGATCGCCGACATCGGCTGCTCGTTCACCTGCACCACCAGCCGGATGTCGCGCCGGATAAACAGGAAGCGCGCCACCCCGAACTGCTCGACCACGGCCTGCTGGCCCGTGCGCGAGAGCACCTTGGCCGTTTGCAGGTCGGGCACGAACTCGGGCATGCGCTCGTAGTCCGTGAGGATCTTCCAGACCTGCGCCTGGCTGGCCCGCACGGTGCCGCTGGCGGCCACCTCGAACACGTGCTGGTTGTCGATGTCGACCCGCTGCACCGACACCGCCAAGTCGCTAGTCTGCGCCATTGCCGGCTGGGCGCAGGCGAGGGCTAGAACGAGGTTGCTGAGGAGTGGGCGTGCTGTCATTGGATCAGCGTAAGCCAAAGCGTGCCATCTGACAAGCGCGCCGCTTTTCAAGCGTGCGGCTGAGTAAACGCGCTCCCGCCGCCCCGCTTTTGCGTTGCGATGCACCAATAGAGGACGCTCTCGGTTTGCGCGCGCTTTTTCGAGCTTTTCGCTCGGGTGCATGCTATCGTTGCCTTCAGACATGAAGGTACGCCCGCCCGCGTGTCGTCCAAACCTATAAAAAAATGACAACTCAAACCTACCCACACCTGCTCGCCCCGCTCGATCTTGGCTTCACCACGCTGCGCAACCGCGTGGTCATGGGCTCGATGCACACGGGCCTCGAGGACCGCTTCTTCAACTACGGCAAGCTGGCCGAGTTTTACCGCGAGCGCGCCAAGGGTGGGGTCGGGCTGATCGTCACGGGCGGCATCTCGCCCAACCGCCAGGGCTGGCTGCTGCCGTTCGGCGGCACCATGAACTTCATCGGCGACATCTTCAACCACAAGAAGGTCACCAAGGCGGTGCACGAGGAGGGCGGCAAGATCCTCATGCAGATTTTGCACTCGGGGCGCTACGGCTACCAGCCGCTGGTGGTGTCGGCCTCCAACGTCAAGTCGCCGATCTCGATGTTCAAGCCGCGCGCGCTTACCGAGCGCGGGATCGAGGCGACCATCAAGGACTACGCGCGCTGCGCCAAGCTGGCCAAGCTGGCCGGCTACGACGGCATCGAGGTGATGGGCAGCGAGGGCTACCTGCTCAACCAGTTCCTGTGCGCGCGCACCAACCTGCGCAAGGACGGCTGGGGCGGCAGCATCGAGAACCGCATGCGCCTGCCGGTCGAGATCGTCAAACGCATCCGCAAGACCGTGGGCAACGACTTCATCATCATGTACCGCCACTCGCTGCTTGATTTGGTCGACGGCGGCAACACCTGGGACGACGTGGTCAAGGTGGCCAAAGCGCTCGAGCAGGCCGGCGTTTCGATCCTCAACACCGGCTTCGGCTGGCACGAGGCGCGGGTGCCGACCATCGTCACCTCGGTTCCGCGCGCGGCTTTCGCGGCGGTGGCGGGGCGGCTGCGGCGCGAGGTGAAGATCCCGGTGGTGGCCTCGAACCGGATCAACATGCCGGCCGACGCCGAGGACATCATCGCGCGCGGCGACGCCGACATGGTCTCGATGGCGCGCCCGTTCCTGGCCGACTCGCAGTTCGTGGCCAAGGCGGCCAGCGGACGCACCGACGAAATCAACACCTGCATCGGCTGCAACCAAGCCTGCCTCGACCACACTTTTTCCAACAAGCGCGCCAGCTGCCTGGTCAATCCGCGCGCCTGCCACGAGACGGAGCTGGTGTACGCCAAGGCGGCCGCGCGGCGCAAAGTGGCGGTAGTGGGCGCCGGGCCGGCCGGCCTGTCGGCGGCCACGGTGGCGGCCGAGTGCGGGCACGACGTCACGCTGTTCGACTCGAGCGACAGCGTGGGCGGCCAGTTCAAGATCGCGATGCAGGTGCCGGGCAAGGAGGAATTCCGCGAGACGATCCGCTACTTCAGCCGCAAGCTCGAGCTGACCGGGGTCAAGGTTGAATTGAATCGGCGCGTCACGCGCGACGAGCTGGTGGCGGGCGGTTACGACGACGTGATTTTGGCGACCGGCATCAAGGTGCGCATGCCGCCGATCGAAGGGATCGACCATCCGAAGGTGCTGTCGTATATCGACGTGCTGCAGAAAAAGGCGCCGGTGGGCAAGCGCGTGGCGATCATCGGCGCGGGCGGCATCGGCTTTGACGTGAGCGAATTTTTGCTGCACGACCCGGCGCATGCGCTGCCGGTGCCGATCGAGGAGTGGACGCGCGAATGGGGTGTCGATTTGAACGCGACCACCTGCGGCGGGCTGGTTGCGCCGGCCGATCCGCATCCGGTGCGCCAGTTGTTCCTCATGCAGCGCAAGGCCTCCAAGCTGGGCGCGGGGCTGGGCAAGACGTCGGGGTGGGTGCACCGCGCCACCCTGAGCCGCAATGGCGTGGTGATGCTGGCGGGGGTGCAGTACAACCGGATCGACGACCAGGGCGTGCATATCACCGTGGGCGGCGAGGAGCGCTTGATCGCGGTCGATAATGTGGTGATCTGCGCGGGGCAGGACAGCTTGACCGAACTGATGCCGGCGGCCGATGCGGTGGGCGGGCCGCGCTTCCACAAGATCGGCGGCGCGGCGTTGGCGTCGGAGTTGGATGCGAAGCGCGCGATCAAGGAAGGCGCGGAGTTGGCTGTGAGTTTGTAAGAGGGCGGTGGGGGCGGCTGGCGCCGGCACCAACGTCGCTGCCACAGCCACCATTCCACAGCCACCAGCCCACCGCCACCAGCCCACCGCCACCAGCCCACCGCCACCACCGCCCGCCCCTCCGTCATCCCCGCGAAGGCGGGGACCCATGCTGAGCATGCAGTCACGCGCCGTCGTTAATTTCGACGGCGTTGTTCGCGGACCTAAAGGTTCGAACTGCTCGAATCGGCAAACTCAGTATGGGTCCCCGCTTTCGCGGGGGTGACGGGGGGGGGGGGGGGAGGTGATGGCGGCTGTGGCGATGGCGTTGATTTACTTTTTGCGCACCACCACACAACCAATCGAATAACCCGCCCCAAACGAGCAGATCACGCCGTGCGATCCCGACGGCATGTCTTCCTGGTACTTGTGGAACGCGATGATCGACCCCGCCGACGAGGTGTTGGCATAGGTGTCGAGAATCACCGGCGCCTCGCCCTCGAGCGCCTCGCGCCCCAGCAGCAAGCGTGCGATCAGCAGGTTCATGTTCAGGTTGGCCTGGTGCAGCCAGTAGCGCGACACCTGCGCCAGCTCCAACCCCGCGTTCGCGACCGACTCGCGGATCATCTCGGCCGCCATCGGGCACACCTCCTTGAACACCTTGCGCCCCTGCTGGCGGAACAGCTTGTCGGCCTGGCCCACGCCGTCCTCGTCGAAGCGGTTCAGGAAACCGAAGTTGTTGCGGATGTTGTTCGAGAACTTGGTCTTGAGCTTGCTCGAGACGATCTCGAACTGGTGCGCGCCCGTCGCCGTCTCGGCCGCTTCGATCACCATCGCCGTGCACGCGTCGCCAAAGATGAAGTGGCTGTCGCGGTCGCGGAAATTTAAGTGCCCGCTCGTGATCTCGGGGTTGAGCACCAGCACCGCGCGCGCCTGCCCGCTTTGCACCGCCGCCATCGCGGTCTGGATGCCGAATGTAGCCGACGAGCACGCCACGTTCATGTCGAAGCCGTAGCCGTCGATGCCGAGCGCCTCCTGCACCTCGACCGCCATGGCCGGGTAGGCGCGCTGCAGGTTGCTGCAGGCGACCAGCACCATGTCGATGTCGGCGGCCACCCGGCCGGCGCGCTCGAGCGCCTCGCGCGCCGCCGCCACGCACATTTCGGCCTGCAGCGACAACTGTTCGTCGTCACGCCCGGCGATGCGCGAGGTCATGCGCTGTGGGTTGAGGATGCCCGATTTTTCCATCACGTAGCGCGACTTGATGCCGGACGCCTTTTCGATGAAGGCCGCGCTCGACGGCTCGAGCGCCGACAACTGGCCCGCCGCGATCGCGTCGGCGTGCTCGGCGTTGTGCAGTTCGGCGTAGGCGTTGAAGGCGACGACGAGCTCTTCGTTGGAGATCGCATTGGACGGCGTGAACAGGCCGGTGCCGCTGATGACGACTTGTTTCATAGGGGTGCTTTCAAATAAGGTAGGTCCGGCGTGGCCAGGGCGTGTAGCGTGATTCTACACAATCGGCCAGGCCGCGGTCCGCTTAGGAGCCGTTTAAAAATAACTGTAACAATTGGATCGGCCCTGACGGGCGCGCTGCTGCGTTGTTCGTCGTCGCCATAGCTCGCTATGACTCCTTCTCGCGCCTTGCCGCGCACCCGCCAGAGCCGCCCAATTGTCACACTTATTTATTCACGGCTCCTTACTTTGGCGGCACCGCCACCGTCCCGGCCGCCAGCGCCGGCGCCTCGATGGCCTTGGCGCGCTGCACCGGCAAGCCCTTGAGGTGGTTCAGCCCCTGCTGCAGCTGGAAGTCGGTCGCGCTGCCGTGCTCGAGCGGCTTGAGCTTGCGCTCGATGGCCAGGATGCGCGCCTGCTCGGCCGCATCTTCGGCGCTGAGCTTGGCCGACTCCTCGCCGCGGTCGTTGGACAGGTGTTTTTCGAGGTCGGCCTCGCGCGTGCGCAGGCTGTTGTAGCCGTCGCCGTCGGCGCGCTCGTTGACCGCGATGTCGGGCGTGATGCCCTTGGCCTGGATCGAGCGGCCCAGCGGCGTGTAGTAGCGCGCCGTGGTCAGCTTGACGGCGGTCTCGTTGCTGAGCGGATGCACGGTCTGCACCGAACCCTTGCCGAAGGTGCGCCCGCCCATGATGATCGCGCGCTTGTAGTCCTGCAGCGCGCCGGCGACGATCTCGGAGGCCGAGGCCGAGCCGCTGTTGACCAGCACCACCAGCGGCACCTTCTTGAGCGCGGCCGGCAGCCTGGCCAGCGCGTCGTCCTCGGTCAGCGAATAGTCGTCGGGCTTGCCGAAATAATGGCGCTTGGACTCGGCCACCTGGCCGTTGGTCGAGACCACCTTGACGCCGGCGGGCAGGAACGCGGCCGAGACGCCGATCGCGCCTTGCAGCAGGCCGCCCGGGTCGTCGCGCAGGTCGAGCACCAGGCCCTTGAGGCCGGGGTCCTGCCGGTACAGCGCAATGAGCCCGGCGGCGACGTCGTCGACCGTGGGCGCCTGGAACTGCACCACGCGCAACCAGCCGTAGCCCGGTTCGACGATCCGCGCCTTGACGCTCTTTTGCACGATCTCGGCGCGCGTGATGACGAATTCGAGCGGCTTGGGCGCGCCCTCGCGCACCACCGTCAGCGCGACCTTGGTGTTGGGGTCGCCGCGCATGCGCTTGATGGCCTCGTCGATCGCCATGCCCTCGATCGAGACCTTGTCGATGCGCGTGATGACGTCGCCGCCCAGCATGCCGGCGCGCAGCGCGGGCGAGTCCTCGAGCGGGGTGACGCGGATGTAGCCCTCGTCGGTCTGGACGATCTCGATGCCGAGGCCGACGAAGCGGCCCTCGGTGCCCTCGCGCAGTTCGCGGAACGCTTTTTTGTCGAGGAAGGCCGAATGCGGGTCGAGCGAGGACACCATGCCGTTGATCGCCTCGGTCAGCAGGCGCTTGTCCTCGACCGGTTCGACGTAGTCCGATTTGATCAGGCCGTACACGTCCCGCAACTGGCGCAGCTCGTCGAGCGGCAGGCCGTCGCCGACATTCTTGGACGCGAGCGCCGAGAACTGCATCGACATGGCAACGCCGGCGATGATGCCTATGCCTACCAGGCTGCTGCTTTTAAATATGGATCCCATTGCCCGCCTGATGCCCGATCGGTGCGGCAGCGATCCGGAGTGGATGGCTGCCCAGTCTGTGGGAATCCAGTATAAACCCGAATTCCGGTGGCACGTATCCATGGGTCAAATAATGTGGTCGCTTATGCATATGTCGGCCCCGCTCCGGCGGTAAGCAAATGTAATAGTGCGCGCGGTAATGTTGCGTGCGGCTTACATTGGGTGCTCAGGACTTTTCGACCATGTTTAGTGGTTTTGCCCACGCCCCCGTGGGCTTTTTTTCGCCGGTCTATTTCGCAGACCGCCAATGTATGTATGACGTATGCATGTTTCGGCCCACTTATGTATCGCTAAGTAAAAAAACGCATCCGACCGGTTTCGTCCAGTTGGCAAGCGATAGAATGCGGGCACCGGTGGACTGTTTTGTCCATACACGTCTTTTATGGCAAACATTCCCGATGAATAAACTGATCCCTTTTGCATGCCTCGCCCTGTCGGGCGCCGCAAGCGCGTTCGCCCACGCCGCCGCGCAAGAGCCGGCCGCGTCGATGACCGGCACCGCCACGGCGACCGCGACCGCGACCGCTTCGGCCGCCGCGCCGGCCGCCAGCGCGCCCGCGGACGCCGCGGCGCCCAAGATGCAGCAGGTGCTCGTCGGCGGCACGCGCGCCAACGACACCGAGGCGCGCCGCAACGCGACCGCCTCGAAGATGATCTTCGGGCGCGAAGAGCTCGACCGCAATGGCGACAGCAATGTCGGCGAGATCCTCAAGCGCCTGCCCGGCGTGACCATGGGCGGACGCCCGGGCCGCGGCGGCGGCGGCCAGGTGCGCATGCGCGGCCTGGGCAGCGGCTACACCCAGATGTTGGTCAATGGCGAGCGCGCGCCGGCCGGATTTTCGATCGAATCGCTCTCGCCAGACCAGGTCGAGCGCATCGAGGTGATCCGCGGCCCCGTGGCCGAACACAGCACCCAGGCCATCGCCGGCAGCATCAACATAGTGCTGCGCGAGGGCTACCAGCAAAAGGACATTCAGCTGCGCCTTGCCGACAGCGTCGAGGAGGGCCGCCACAGCCCGAGCGTGTCGGTCTCGGTGCCGGGCAAGTCCGGCAAACTGAGCTACGTGTTCAATGGCGCGCTGCAGTCGAACCGCCAGTTCGACGAGTCCGGCTCGCAGCTGCGCGTGCTCGAGGGCGCATTGGCGCCGATGGACGAGCGCAGCCGCGAGCTCAGCGAGCGCCGCTCCAAGGGCCTGCACCTGACGCCGCGCCTGTCCTACCGCTTCGACAACAGCGACACGCTGACGTTCCAGCCATTCTTGATGAGCAACCGCAGCAACGCGCGCTCCGACATCGCGCTCGAGCGCAGCGGCGGCAACCCGGCCCAGCCGGCCCCCTACGCGCGCCAGATCGCCGTGCTCGACGCCTCCTCGACCTTCGCGCGCGGCTTCGGCAACTGGCTGCACAAGATGGAGCAGGGCGCCAAGCTCGATGTCAAATTCGGCCTCGGCGGCGGGCGCAGCGAAAGCGAGACCCGGCGCCAGACCTTCGACGCCCAGGGCGCCCCGATCAGGCCGTTCCTCGAAAGCGACACCGCGCGCATGAACGGCATGTCGACCGGCGGCAAGTACACCAAATTGGTCGGCAAGGGGCACCTGCTGGCGGCCGGCTGGGACATCGAGGCCACCAACCGCACCCAGAACCGGGTCGCCGAGGACGACGGCGCCGCCCAGTTCGAGGATTCCGGCGTCGACCTGAACGCGAGCACGCGCCGGCTGGCCGGCTTCGTGCAGGACGAGTGGGACATCACCGAGCGCTGGTCGGCCTACCTCGGCCTGCGCTGGGAGGGCATCCGCACCGCCAGCAGCGGCGGCGCCAACGCCGACGTGAGCAACATCAGCCGCGTCTGGAGCCCGGTGCTGCACACGGTCTGGCGCATCCCCGGGCGCGAGAAGGACCAGCTGCGCGCGAGCCTGACGCGCAGCTACCGCGCGGCCCCGCTCAACGACATGATCGCCGCGCCCGCGCTGTCGAGCAACCCGTCGCCGCAGCGCCCCGACCGCACCGGCAACCCCGGCCTGCGGCCCGAGCTGGCCACCGGCGTCGACCTCGCCTACGAGCACTACATCGGAAAGAGCGGCATCCTCAGCGCGAGCGGCTTCGTGCGCAACGTCGACGACTTGATCCGGCGCCAGACCACCGCCTACCTGCGCGACGACGCTGCGCGCACGCCGAGCTTCGTGTCGACCCCGGTCAACATCGGCAAGGCGCGCACCAGCGGCGTCGAACTCGAGGCCAAGTTCCAGCTCGCCGACCTCATGAAAAACGCGCCGGGCATGGACCTGCGCGCCAACTATAGCCGCTTCTGGTCGAGCGTCGACAACATCCCCGGCCCCGACAACCGGCTCGACGAGCAGGCCAGGCAGAGCGCCAACCTGGGCCTGGACTACCGCATGAAGGGCAAGCCGCTCACTTTTGGCGGCAGCGTCAACTGGGTCCCGGCGTATGTGGTGCAGACCAGCGTCGAGGAGCGCGTGAGCAGCGGCGTCAAACGCCAGCTCGACCTGTACGGGCTGTGGAAGATCAACCCAAACACCCAGTTGCGCATTTCCGGCAACAACCTGCTCGGCGACGACGCCGAGTCCGGGCGCACGATCGCGCGCGACCAGTACGCCTCGACCCTGTTGCGCGACGCGCGCACCTACACCAGCTGGAGCGTGCGTCTCGAAACCAAGCTGTAATTTGCGATGTAAGCATTGCTGTAAGCTGTTTAGCCCCGGCCACAAGCCGTTTTTCCCCTGCCTCAAAAGGACAATGCTGTGAAACGACATCTACTGAGCACCCTCACCCTGAGCCTGATGGCGGCCTTCGCCACCGCTGCCGAGCCCGTCAAACCCGCGCCGTTGTCGGGCATCGACGTCCAGTACGTCGATTCGAGCGTGCGGGCCCAGGACGACTTCTTTGCGTACATGAACGGCAAGTGGCTCAAGGCGACCGAGATCCCGGCCGACAAGTCGAGCTGGGGCACCTTCGCCAAGCTGCGCGACGACACCCAGCCGCAACTGCTGGCCCTGATCGAGGCGGCGCAGAAGGAAAAGAACAAGAAGGCCGGCTCCGAGACCCAGAAGATCGGCGACCTGTACGACAGCTTCATGGATGAAAAACGGATCGAGGAACTCGGCGTCAAGCCGCTGACGGTCGAACTGCAGCGCATCCGCGCGCTGCGCGACAAGAAGGCCATCCCGGCCCTGATCTCGCACCTGCGCAAGATCGGCGTGGCCGGCCCGTACGCGATGGGCGTGGGCCAGGACGCGCGCGAGTCGACCAGGTACGCGGCCTACATCTCGCAGTCGGGGTTGGGCATGCCGGACCGCGACTACTACCTGAAAAAGGACGACGCCAAGATGGCCGACGCGCGCGCCAAGTACGAGCGCCACATCGAGAAGACGCTGGCCATGGCCGGCGCCAAGGACCCGGCCGGCGCAGCCAAGTCGATCCTCGCGCTCGAGACCGCGCTGGCCGAGGTGCAGTGGACCAAGGTCGAGAACCGCGACCCGGTCAAGCGCTACAACAAGGTCGCGCTGTCCAAGCTCGACGAGCTGACCCCCGGCTACGACTGGAAAAGCGCGATGGCCTCGGCCGGCGTGGCCGGCAAGATCGACTACGTGATCGTCAGCCAGCCGAGCTACATGACTGGCTTCAACCAGGTGCTCGCCTCGACCGGGCTGGAGGCCTGGAAGTCGTACTTCGAGTGGCACCTGCTGCGCAGCTATTCCGACTACCTGTCGAAGGACTTCGTCGACGCCGACTTCGCGTTCTACGGCACCGCCATCACCGGCGTGACCGAAAACCGTCCGCGCTGGAAGCGGGGCGTGGCCACCGTCGAGGGCGCGCTGGGCGAGGCGGTCGGCAAGCTGTACGTGGCGCAGCACTTCCCGGCCGAGCGCAAGGCGCGCATGGAGGTGCTGGTCAGGAACCTGCGCGAAGCCTACAAGCAGAGCATCGACACGCTCGACTGGATGGGCCCCGAGACCAAGAAGGAGGCCCAGCTCAAGCTGTCCAAGTTCGGCCTCAAGATCGGCTACCCGGACAAGTGGCGCGACTATTCAAAGCTGACCATCAAGCGCGGCGATTTGGTGGGCAACGTGATGCGCACCCGCGCCTTCGGGTACGAGCGCGGCGTCGCCAAGCTCGGCAAGCCGATCGACCGCCAGGAGTGGGGCATGACGCCGCAGACGGTCAACGCCTACTACAGCTCGACCATGAACGAGATCGTGTTCCCGGCCTCGATCCTGCAGCCGCCGTTCTTTGACATGCGCGCCGACGACGCGGCCAACTACGGCGCCATCGGCGCGGTGATCGGCCACGAGATCAGCCACGGCTTCGACGACAAGGGCAGCCAGTCCGACGGCGACGGCAACCTGCGCGACTGGTGGACCAAGGACGACCGCGCCAAGTTCCAGGTCAAGGCCGACATGCTGACCAAGCAGTACGACGGCTACAGCCCGCTGCCAGGCTACAACGTCAACGGCGCGCTGACGCTGGGCGAGAACATCGGCGACAACTCGGGCGTCGCGATCGCCTACAAGGCCTACAAGCTGTCGCTGGGCGGCCAGCCGGCGCCGGTGATCGACGGCCTGACCGGCGACCAGCGCTTCTTCATGGGCTTTGGCCAGGTGTGGCGCTCCAAGATGCGCGAGGCGCAGCAGATCGTGCAGATCAAGACCGACCCGCATTCGCCGGGCCAGTTCCGCGCCAACGGCACCATGATGAACCAGCACGGCTTCTACGA
>NZ_PXWF02000042.1:20000-83289 GCF_003011895.2 Massilia glaciei
TTGCAATTTACACGGTCGAGCGTGAAGAAATTTTAACAGCCAATGTCTTGACCAGCATGGCGCAGCTCCGCGAGGGCAAGGGGGAATACGATGCTGCCCTTAGCGCAGTGCACAACGCACTGGCGATCTATGAGAAGCGCAATGCGACCGCGACGAAAGAATACGCGCAGGCGTATCAGATCCTTGCAAAAACGTATTCCAAAAGACAGGATGTGGCGAACGCCCTGCCGGCCATGCAGCGCAGCGTCGCCATCTCGACGAAGGTGTATGGTGAAAACCATATGGAAACCGTCATCGCCCACAGTAATTTGGCCACCGTATATCTTACCTCCGGCGATTTCGCCAACGCGCGCGTGCATGCGGTGAAGGCATTGAACCTGTGCGAACAGATCGTCGAACCTTCCCAGCCATGTATCGGTGTCACGCTTGGGCAGGTCGGCTCCGTTTATTCACGAAGCGGCGACAACACCAACTCCTTGCTCTACTACAAGCGCGCCCTTGTGGCCATGGAGCGCGAGCTCGGACCGGATCATCCTAGTCTCGCCGTTGGGATTGCGAACGTGGGAGCGGGGGAAGGAAATGCTGGCAATTATGAAACCGCCATAGCGTTGACAAAACGTGGCTTAACCCTCCAAGAAAAGCAGGGGAAATCCACCTTGGCGGTAGCCAACACGCTCAATAACCTCGCATTCCTGTACGGGAAAATGGGACAGCACGAGAATGCCGTCGCGGAGATCCGGCGCGCCATCGAAATACGCGAAAAAATTCAGGGAAAATGGTCGGCTGGACTCGCCATTCCGATTAATAACTACGCATCTTTCCTCGCCGCGCTGAAGCAACCGGTCCAAGCCCAGGAGCAAGGGCGCCGGGGGCTCGCACTGGCGTTGGCGAACGGCCTTCTGAAAAGCCAGAACGACTCCTTTCAGACTTTGGCGTCGATCCAGGCAACGCCGGGCAACCAGAGCGCGACGGTGTTTCTGCGCAAGCAGGCCGTCAGCACCGTACTCAAGATCGCACAGGCGACGAAATTGCGGGACCGCGATCTCGGCAAGACATTTGTGGCGGAAAAGGCTGCCGGTTTTCGCCGCCTTATCGACGAATTGATCGGACTTGATCGACTGCCCGAGGCGCAGGAGATCTTGGCGCTGTTAAAAGGTGACGAATACCTCCACTTTGCCGGAGAACGCCTGGTAAGCACCACGATAGTTTCGTTCTCCGAATTTGAAAAGCCGTGGTTGCACAAGTTCCGCGAACACGAAACGCGTCTCGTGGCAATGACCGGCGCGTGGAGCGCATTGCAACGGAAATCGACAGCCCAGACGAGCGTGGAGGAAATACAGCGTCAAGCGGAGGCCGAGGCCGAATTGGCAGCGGAAAATCTCGCGTTCATGACTTTTTTCGAGCAAATGGCCCAAGCGTTCGCGACCAAAGAGGCACAACATTCAAGCGCCACCAAGGAAAGCCTGCAACGCTTGGGTGAGAAGCGTCAACTGCTCGAACGGCACGGCGGCGGCACGGTGGCGCTGAAATTCGTCAGCGGCGAGCGCTTGCACATCGTGTTGACAGGCGATCGCAAGCAGCTCTCGCGCCGCATTGATATCACGGCGGAGCAACTGCAGCGCAAGATCACTGCGTTCCGGCAAGTGCTGCAGAACCCCCGGAGCGACCCGGGCCCGCTTGCGCGCGAACTGTATCAATTGCTGCTTGCCCCGGTGGCTCCGGAGCTCGCGGCCATGAAGGCGCGCACCCTGCTCGTGTCGCTCGACGGCGCGTTGCGCTACCTGCCGATGGCGGGCTTGCATGACGGTAAGCGCTACCTTGCGCAACGCTACAGCTTGGCGCTGATCAGTGAATTGGGCAATCGATCCCTCGCCGACCAAGTCCGCACGACGCCCCATCTGGCCGGCTTCGGCCTGACGAAATCGGTCGCCGGATTCAAGGCATTGCCCGGCGTGCAACGCGAACTGAGCGGCATCGCCGGCGCCGGCGGGCGTGGCGTGCTGCGCGGAGAAATTCTTTTGGATGAAGCGTTCACGGCCGACAGTCTGGCGGCCTCGCTCGCAAAGGGCCATCCGTTCACACACCTGGCGAGCCATTTCGTCTACAAAGCCGGCCACGATGATGCATCGTTCCTGCTGTTGGGTGACGGCACGAGGCTCAGTATCAAGGCGCTGCAAAACCCGCGCTTCGATTTCAGCCGCACCGAGTTGCTCACATTGTCCGCCTGCGATACGGCCGCGACCGGGGTCGACGCCAACGGGCAGGAGGTCGAAGGAGTCGCTTCCATGCTACAGCAACGGGGCGCCAAAACCGTGCTTGCCACCCTATGGGCAGTCGACGATGGAAGCACGGCCGCGTTCATGCCCGCCTTCTACCGCCGCCTACAGACCAGCGTGAGCAAGCCGGAAGCATTGCGCCTGGCACAGCGCGACCTCATGCACGGGCGTTTCGCAGCCGGCGGCGCCAAACGCGGTGCCGAGCGGGTCGGGGTGGCCGGCGCGCAACCGAAGTACAAGGCTGACGAGCGCAATCGCTACGCGCACCCCTACTTCTGGGCGCCGTTCGTAATGGTGAGCAATTGGCGCTAGCAGCCTGTCGGACTTTAAAGAATCGAAGCGAAAATTCGGCTGAGCGAGGACAGATTTCGACGATTTTGAAGGTCAATAGTTATTCTATTGACCAAAAAAGCGGCGAAATATGGACCGCTCAGGCGGATTTGCAGCCGATTTCCATTAAGTCCGACAGGCTGCTAGCCTAGGGATCTGCGCGTTGGCCCCCGCCGCCGGGACGGCTCGCGATCGGACGGGGCTCTATGGTTGGGCGCCCGCCCGCGTCGTGGTCCAACTATATAAGGTCATCAAGCTGCTCGGCCATGCCGGGCGGGCGCCGTCGCCGCGCGCGTAGGGCACGCCGAATCCAGCGGCGGCAAGCAGGGCGCGCAGCCCTTCGGCGTCATCCTGGCCCGGGTCGCCGGCGCGTTTTGGCCTTGCTTCCGGGGCGCCGCGCTGGGCCAGGAAGCTGAAGTCGGCAACCAAGGTGAAAGGCGCGGCCTCCACTGCGACCGCGAGCAGTCGCTCGCGTCCCAGCGTGGTGGCGGTTATGTCCAGCGCCACCTCGACCTGTCCATTGGGCTCGACCCGGTTCGTTTCGCCGCGGTAATACGGAAAAACCGGCGCAATGCCAAAGCTGCTGTCGAGGAACAGCAAGGTCAGGTCGACCGACCGCGTGCCGCGGTTGTCGAACCTGAAGTAGATCCGATCACCGGCCTTCAGCCGGGCCAGTCCGCCCGCCGCCACGCTGGTGCGCCGCGCGCTGCCGGCAGCGCGCACCTGCATCGACAGCATCGGTTTGCCGCCGGCCGGGTCTAGCGGCATTTGCGCCGCCAACTTGAGCAGGTTTTGCACCTTGGCGATCCGTTGCAACTGCTCGTGGAGGCGCGCGGCAAGGAGTTTTTCATCGCTGCCGATCGGCACCGACCAAACGCCCTCTCCACCCGGCGCGCCATGGCGCATGCCGGCCGGCAGCAGCCAGGCCTTGGCGCCGCGCGCCACCAATTCGACGTCGGCGTGTTGTCCGGCGCCTTTCCAGGCGATCGGCACGGCGCCCGTCGCGCCGCGGCGCAACCGTTTCAGCGCCTTGCGCATCGTCCCGGTCGCGCGCGCCGGCGCCGCCACCTGTAGCGAAAGCGCGAGACCCGGATCGATCAGTCGGGCGAACGCGCCCGATCCTATGTCCGGCGCCGCTTTGCCGTCCAGGGGAAGCAAGGTCGAATGCAGGATGTCGACCTGCGTCGCCTTCAGATATGCCGGGGCGCGCGGCTCCGGCGCGGCCGCGGCCGGCTCCAGCGCGAACACGGCGCCCTCACCGAATTGATGCAGCGATCCCGCCGCGATGCTCAGTGCGCCCGCGGTCTTGTCGACTTCGACTCGCCATCGCTGGAGAGCCGGCGAGGCGGGCGCGCCAAACACAGAACGGTCGAGCATCGTACCTTCGAAGACGGGGGTCGGAAAATAGCGGTTCTGCGCCGCGTGACGGTTCAAGATGCGCTCGCCAAGTTGGCGGTAGCTGATGCCGGGATAGGCGCTCAAGGCTTGCGCCAGCGCGTAGCTGAAAACGCCGTACAACTTGCCGTTACCGGACGGGAACCGTTCCTCCAGCGTAGTTTGATCGCTCTGGGCCGCATAGAAGACGGCCAAGCCACCGCGCCCGGCGTCGTCCAATTCCTGAACTGTCGCCCTGCGAAGTGCGGTCGGTAGCGGCGCCGAGCCAGGAGGCTTCCTCGCCGGCCTCGCCGGGATGCCGAGCGCAGCGGACGCAAGTTCGCGTGTGCGCTCGTCGCCGCTGCGGCTCATCGTCCCTGCATGGCAGGTGTCGAACACCGCACAGACCGACGCGCCGCGAGCACGCATGACGTCGATCTCCAGTTTGAATTCCTTGTCGATCATCGCATTGTGGACCGCCCCGGTCTTCCCGTCCCAGCTGCGGATGTCGGAAGGAAGAAATATTTCGTCGAGCCCGTCGGTCTCATTCGCCCTGTTGATGGGCGAGGCCGGCTGTTGCGAGCCGTGTCCGGAAAAATGCAGGTAGATAATCTTGCCCGGTGCAGCGACCTCGCCGAGGCGTCGCAAGGCCTCGAGTATGGCAGCGCGGGTGGGCGGCGCCGCGCCTGCCACCGCCTGCGCAAGCACCGTGACATCGCCATCGGAAAAGCCCGCCCTGCCAATTACGGCGCGCATCATTTCAACATCATTGCGCGCGCCCGGCAACTGGCGGCTGCTGTCCAACGTTGCATATCGCGATACGCCTACCAGCAGGGCGTGCTTGTCGCCGGCGTGAGCGTCCGTTCCGGCAAAAAGAAATAGCGCGCAAGCGAGTCCAACCCCGAATGGACGCATTTTCAACGTGCCCGTTGCAAACGAAGCAGGAGGTGCCCGTTGTTGCCAACCCGGACCTGGTACTGCTTGAGCAAGGCATTCACTTGCGGTTCCACTTGGGATGGCACAAAGGCTTCGATCACGACCGCGTCGCCCAGATCGGTCGCATCCGCCGACACCCCCAGCTTCGCCAACTGGGCATCCAAAATCACGGCGGCCTGCTGTGGATCTGCCAGAAGTACAAGTTGCGCGGAGGAACTTCCACGCATCGGGGCGTCGTCGCCCGGTGTCGTCCCCGGTAACTGCGGCATGACCGTCAGCGACAGTCCTATGCCGGCCACCAGCATGGCGGCCAAGGCAAGCGGGAGACGCTTGGACCACGACACCGGCTCCGGCTGGTCGAGCAGACCTTCCGCGGCGAGCCGCGCGCGCAGCCGCTCCAGGCCCGCGTGTTCCCCGCCGGGCGCTGCCGCTTGCGCGTGCAGGGCCAGGATCGCGTCGCGCACGAGTTGCGCTTCCTGGATCGTCGCCGGTGCCGCCAGTGGCCGCCCGCCACCGGCGATGACCGCGAACCAATCGTCGTCATCGTCCCTGCTCATGTTTCCTCCCCGTCCAGATAGATGAAGCAATGCCCGAAATAGCTGCGCATTTTGATGCGGCATTGCCGGAGGTATTCGCGGGTCGCCGGATCGCTGCGGTTGAGGAAGCGCGCCACCTCCTTTGAACACAGGCCTTCCAGAACCGATAAAGTCATGGCTTCGGCGCGTTTCGGATGAGATCGTTCGAACGCCAGGAACGCGCGGCGCACGCAATCACGCAGGCCGAAGTTTGACAGCGCACCGAGCTCGCGGTGTGAATAGTAAAGGCTTGATTGCAAGGGCAGGATCTCCGCATCTTCGGCCTGGCGCCGGAGGTTTCCTTCACGCATGTGACTGCTGTAGGTGTTGTTTGCGATCGAAAACAGCCAAACCCGGAACGGCTGCTCCGGCGTGAATTGTTCGCAGTTGACGACGACCTTGATGATCACCTCCTGGAACAACTCGTCCGCCGTTTCACAGTCCAGTCCGGCAGCCATGAACTTCCTCCGAACGCTCGCGCCATAGCGCTCATACAACTGCGCGCATCCCCGTTCGCGCTCCCGCCCGCCCTTTGAGATCGCGAGCAAAGCAAGGTGATCGGGGTCCTTGTCGCGCCGCAGCTTTAGATATTTTGAGAAATTAACGAGCATAGACCTGAAAGCAGTGGAATCGGCGACGCAATTTGCCACCTGCCGGGAATCTACCAGCGATCGGCTCGCTCTACAAGGAAATGTCAATTTCCAATTGGAAAAATATATATGGGAAATACCCTGACATATTTGTCAGCGCCGAGTCTCTTGCGTTTGGATTCGGTTTGAAACAAGCTTAGCGCGCTCGCCGTTCACGTTTTGTTGCTCAACGGCATCGCAATCCGATCCTAGCCCGAGATAGGGGTATGGACGGTCTTCTCAACAATCTAGTCTAGGGATTCCAAATGAAAAAATTACTCTTGCTGTGCCTGCTCGGAATGACAGGCCTCGCCCACGCGGCCGATTATCAATGCAAGGTCTATTGCAAGAGCGGGATGACGACGGTGACCGTTCAAGCGGACAGCAGGGAAGACGCCGCCGCGAAGGTCGACCGGCAAGGCGACCAGATCTGCAAAAATGACGATCGTGGCTCGGCCACGAAAGAGACGATGCGTCCGGAGCAATGCAGCCGCAACTAAGCCAGATTATTTCAAATTGGGCAAGTGGGGGAAAGCAATTGCTAAATGCGGATTGCGAAAGTGCATGCAGTAGAACAAACGCCACTCGCCTATCATCTATCCGAAAAACGATCGCGATCAAAGTTTTGCGAGATAACAGTCTTGAAAGCACAGAGACGTCCTTCCAAGCCGGTTGCGCAGGCAAGCCGCTAAGGGCTCATGCGTACGAAAAGCGCGCCAGCTCGCCCGTGGGCCTGCTTGCCGGCACGCAAGCGGCATGCGCGGCGGGGTCACCAGTTCGATGGGCGCCATCGCCAACCTGCGCATGTCCCGTTTTAAAAGCCTGCCGCAGAATCACCGGCAGCCGGCTGCGCCGTGCGTATTATTTTCAATTAGCAATTCTAAATTTATAGGGATGTTCGTCCATGCCGACGTCACACGATGAAATAGGGCTCAAGCGCCTTCTGAAATTTCCTTCCATCTTTCTCATCGTCGCAGCTGTGTCTGGCTGTGGCAAGTCCCATTCGCCGCCAGCCGAAGCGCCGGCCGTTAGCAGTGTTCATCCTATTCAGTCCACGGTGGGACAGCCCGTCATTTTTACCTTGACTGGTTCGGCCCTGCACAATGGCTTGCAACCGCACTTGGCTGGCTGCGGCAATCTGCAAGTGACCGGCCGTTCGACAACGCAATTGACGTTTAGTTGCACGCCCACGGCATCAGGTCGGCATAAACTGCAGGTTAAGTCCGAAAATACTGCGGTGGCCGATTTTGAATTGGAATTCCAAAAAATTGGTGAGATTTTGCGCGTTAAGGAGTCGCAGTTTAGCGACGTGGTGCAGAGCAGTCTCGGAATGGATATTGTAAAAGGCCAGTTGGTGGTGCTGGGTAAAGACGGCACAACACCTCAACAAATGGCAGAACTTGCACTAAAATATAAAATGCAAGTGGTTGGGCAAGTCGATTTGGTGAATATGTACCAGCTGGAAGGCAAATTGACAGTTGTGGAGCTAGAACAGGCAAAAGCCTTGCTTGCAAAAGAAGAAGAAATTTTAAACGCGGACTTCAACGGATTTTCTAAGGCGCAAGAATATACATTGGGCGCGGAGCCGTTCAGGCCAGATGATTACTCATCCACATCCGACTCCGTGGAATGGAAATTTTTCAAATCGGATACGTATGATTATGCCGAGAAAAACTGGCACTTGCGTCATGGTCGAGTTCCGTATGCATGGCAACGTCTGAAGGATATGGGATCGTATGATAATCCGGTCTCCGTTGGTGTGGTGGACAACGGTTTCCGGCTGAACCATGAGGATCTGAGTATGACCGCGGTCCGCATGTCCGGTGTGGGCGGAAGGTACGAACCGAACAAAAATGATGATCACCATAATCATGGCATGCATGTCGCCGGCATTATTGGTGCGACGGTCAATAACGGTAAGGGAACATCCGGGGTCTCGCCAAATGGCACGGTTGTGTATGCCTATCGCACCGACTTGAGTACTATGGGAAGTCTTGCTGGAATTGCCTGGGCGGCGAGCAAGGATGTAAAAATAATAAATATTAGCTTTGGAAATGTAAATAAGCAAAAAACATTCGACAACAGGGAGTTGAGCGTCGCGGATTCTCGTGCCTCTTTCGGTTTGTTCTTAGCGCGATTGCTAACAAAAAAGGATGTGTTGATTGTTCATGCAGCAGGCAACGATTCAAATGGCTGTGACGAAGAACCCAAGTATCATGCGTGTGTCGATAAAAACTTCCCCGCAGACTTGGAAGGCTACGCTGCTTCATTGAAATCAAATTGGGGTAGCACGGAGAGCATTGAAAAATTAAAAAGCGATTTTTCGGCCGTATTGAGCACCACCGATTTGCAGGGCATCCCGGTTTTGGATTGGGTGCGCAACCATACCTTGGTAGTGGGGTCATTGGGGATTGTTGACAAGAAGATAGCAATGTCCTCTTTTTCCAACGGTGGTAGTGTCATTGATGTGTTTGCGCCGGGCACTGGCATCTATTCACTGTCGGACGTGAGCGATAAAGACTATACGTCGATGAGTGGTACTTCACAGGCTGCGCCATATGTGGCCGGTGTCGCAGCCTTGGCCCTGAAAGCAAATCCAAAACTCAGCGCCATGCAACTAAAGTGGCTGATGGCATGGCCAAACGGGCGCGCCCCGATGACACATTGGATTTGCGACTATTCGACAGGCAGGCCTTCTTGTGATGCAGTAAAGGCCAATGAAAGCGATGCGAATAAGGTGGCGGCTGGGTATGTCGCTGCAACCCGGCCCATGATTCACGCCGATAGGACCGTTTACGACGCAACCACTTGGAATGCCGTTCCAGTGGCGGTAGCGAGTGGGAATTTTTCAGTGATTGCTGTGGATACTTATTGTTCCTTGTCTCATCACGAAAATGGGCGTTATGAAGTTGGTGATGTATTTGTCGACGTACATGAATTTGAAAATGGGCAACGTGGCGGAAGGATCGCTACGGATATAGAATCTACGCCGATTTTTCTCGCAGCCGACAAACGGTACGCTTTTGTCATTAGACAGGGGAAAGAGGCGCCACTGGTTTTGGATTCTCGTTCATTCTATGTCGGTAAAAATATTTCGGCATCCTATGCGCTTTACCTGCAAGACCCTTTAAATGGTTGCATCGGCAACTTCACCCAGGATGGACGCGCTTATCAGTTGTGGCGGGAAAAAGGGGAAGGCCAAAACTATGAAGTCGTACCGCAAAGTGCAGGTGAATCATCTCCCTCAATCGTGGCCGCCCCAACCGCACCCACAGTCAATGTTGAAGCCAGTTTTTCGCTTGCAAGCACCACATTTGACGGGATCAAATCAATCGTCTGGAAATTTGGCGAGACGGTTGTGGAGATGCTTAACAATTTTGGCAACGCCATTAAGCATACGTTTCGTTCTGTCGGGGATGTCAAGGTATCCGCGGAGATAGTAAACACGGAAAGCAATACCGTTGCCACGGTGGTCTCTATGGTAAAGGTCAAGGCAATCATTGAAATCGACGAAGATTTTTTCAACGATCCCGCATTGGAACGACTCTACGATGTGCAAAAAATCGGTATGGACACCAGTGGTGGGACACTGCGCCTGCCGTTGACCGTCGGCGATGTGGACACGACCTTTCCCTTCATTTGGATTGCCAACTCGGGCGAAGGTACGATCTCCAAATTGGACGTGGCGACAGGCGTTGAGCTAGGTCGTTATCGGACGGGCCCGGGCAATGGCAACCCCTCACGGACCACGGTTGATCAAGACGGTAATGTATGGGTCGGAAATCGCAATAACAACACGATCACGAAGGTGGGCCTTAAGGAGTTTAATCAATGTGTTGATCGCAACGGCAATGGCGCTATTGAAACTTCCACAGGCGGTAAAGATATTAAAGCATGGACCGGCAATTTTGGTGATGGCCAAGGAATTGTCAACGCTTCGGACGAGTGCGTCTTGCAGCATGTTGCCTTGAAAGCAGATGGGGTAAGCACGCCACAAGATATTCGCACGATCGCTATCGACAAAGACAACAATGTCTTTGCGGGTGGAAACAACGTTGGCTCGATTTTCAAAGTGAACGGAACTACAGGGAAGATTATTAAGGCAGCGAATACCAAGGGCTCGTTTTATGGCGGCTTGATTGACAAAGACGGGAATTTGTGGGCGGCCTCGCGCCATTTTCATGGGGGGCTTGGGCGTGTACTTAAAGTGAGTCACGATCTGAGTGCATCAGAAGTGATTGATGTCGGAATATCGGTCTATGGTATAGCAATCGACAAATATGGGAAGATTTGGACAACAGAGGTTGGAACGCGTTTTTCTACGTTTGAGGCAGCGAATCCTGTAGGTACCGTAAAGGTCTATTATCAAGTGGGTAACGACCAGGCACAAGGCATTGCCACCGATGATAACGGTGACATTTTTATCGCCGGTTCCCTGTATCGCAGTGTGGTCGGGCACTATAAACAAGTGTTCACCGATGGTGCGTTCACAGGGATTGCGTTCGTTGGTAATTATCGGGTTGGCAATGGTCCGACGGGTGTGGCAGTTGATGGCAGGGGTAATGTATGGGCAACTAACTATAACGACAGTACGGTGTCAAAAATCACCTTGGCCAGCTTGCCAGCCAATGCCAAAATTGAAACGTTCGCGGTTGGTTTCCATCCCTACAACTACAGTGACATGACAGGTCGCACCGTTCGCAACATTACTAATCGTCAAGGGACGTGGGAAGCTACCTTTGATGGGGCGATTCCCAATTTTGAATGGCGGAGAGTGGTGTGGACTCTTAAACAGTCTTTGCCTGAAGGGACTGCCGTAGAGGCTTATGCCAAGGTGGCTAACTCAAAAATTGAGCTGGGCGGCGCGCAGTATGTAGAGGTGCAGAAAGATCAAGTGATGGCAGGTATGACAGGACGGTTTATTAAAGTGAAATTCCGTTTAACGTCCGACAGGCCAGGAGTCACGCCTGAAATCACAGGAATCGATTTGCAATAATTTTGCAGTGTGGGCGGCATAACTGCGCCGCCCCGACAATTAGCACTTTGCAATTAATGAGGTCAGGCCGCGCTTGCTCGACGTTAGCGCTGAGACGCCTGCGGTTTGACGCTGCCGCAATCGGCGCCCAGCCACTTCGATACCACCTCGGCCACAATGGTCTGCTGCCGGCCCGCTTCATGCATCACCACCCTCATTTTGGTGGCGTAGGTATTTGGCCCGGTGACCCGCACTTCACCCTCGCCAGTGGCGGCCGGCTCGGCGCAGGTGGACGAGAACTTCATGACGCCGCCGACAAATTTGCCCACCTTGTACTTGCAGCTATCCTGCGGCTGCAGCAGGAACTCGCTGCGCTCGGCCATTTGCTTGGTGACGCACAGCTTCATGTTCACCGCGCCATCGGGCTTCACGTTGACCTGCATGCTTTGAATCGATTCCAGATCGAGGCCCTGCTTGCCCAACATTTCCTTCATCTCCTTGCGCTGCTCGGGCGGCATGTTGGCAATTGCTTGCGACATCTGCTTGGAAATATCGGCCGTTCGCTCGCGCTCCTCCGGGGCCGGCTCGGCCATCGTCCCCTGCTGCAGTTGCCGGGCGGAATTGCCCAGCGGATTGCCGCTGATGATCTTGCTGGTGTTCTCGTACAGCCCCGGCCTGATCTTGTGCGCCGATGCGGGCGCGGCACAGATCGATGCGAGAAGGAGGACGGCTAGCGCGTTGCGACGTGGTGTCATGATGGCTCCTGTTTCGATGTATTGACAAATATACCAAGGCCACGCATCTGCACGCGCATCTACTAAAGCTTTAGTTGACAGGCTTTTGCGGGGCATCTAATATCTACTAAACATTTAGTAGAAAGGCGCATATGGACATTTCATTTACCGACCGCGAGGCCGACGTCATGCAGATCCTGTGGGAGCATGGGCCGTCGGTGGTGGCCGAGGTGCAGGCCAGGCTCGACGATCCGCTCGCGTACACGACCGTGCTGACGGTGCTGCGCACGCTCGAGAACAAAGGCTACGCCGGCCACACCGAGGAGGGCCGCGGCCACCGCTATTTCGCCGCGATCGAGCAGCAACTGGCGCGCAAGAGCGCCTTGCGCCACCTGACCGGCAAGCTGTTCCAGGGCTCGACCGAGCTGCTGTTCACCCATCTGGTGTCGGACCAAAAACTGAGCGAGGACCAGGTCCGCCGCCTGCACGCGCTGCTCAACGAGCAAAACCACGAGGAGAATTCCTGATGCTCGGCCTCATGGGATACACGCTGATCGTGACGGCTCTGCTCGCGGCATCCGGCTGGGCCGCCGAGCGGGTCGCCCTGGTGTGCAGCGCGCCGGCCAGGTGGGTGTGGGTGATGGCGATCGTCGGCTCGCTGGTGCTGCCGGTGGCCGTGCCGTCGGTCTCGTTCGACATGCCCGCAATGCTGGCCGCGGACGGCCCGGCCAAGACTGTCGCGCTGCGCGACATGACCTCGGCCAAACTGACGCCAGCGGCGTGGCTGCCGGCGCAGGCGCAGAACGCGGCCGCCGGCGTCGCGGCCAGCACCGCGCTCAACACCGCGCTCACCTGGGCCTGGGCGGTCGCGTCGGGCGCATTGCTGCTCGCGCTGCTCGGCAGCGCGGTCTATCTGGCCGTGCGCAAGCGGCGCTGGAGCCGCCGGCAGATGGCCGGCGCCTCGGTTTATCTGAGCCCCGATGTCGGCCCCGCCGTCGTAGGCCTGCTGCGTCCGCGCATCGTGGTGCCGGCCTGGCTCGCCGGCGCGCCCGAGCACCAGCAGACGCTGGTGGTCGCGCACGAACAATCGCATCTCGACGCGCGCGATCCGCAATGGCTGACCGTGTGCCTGCTGGTGCTCGTCGCGATGCCGTGGAACCTGCCGCTGTGGTGGCTGATGCGGCGCCTGCGCCGCGCCATCGAGGTCGATTGCGACGCCCGCGTGCTGGCCGCCGGCTACGACCTGAAACTGTATGGCGCCACCCTGATCGAGGTCGGGCAGCGCCGGTCCGCGTTTGTCGGCGCCGCCGCCGCGATGGCCGAATCGCGCTCGTTTCTCGAGCAGCGCATCGGCATCATGGTGCGCCCGCCAAAACGCTGGGCGCGGCGCGCGGCGCCAGCGTTCGCGGCGCTTTCGCTGTGCATGGTGGCGGTGGCCGCGCAGGTCGGCCCGCCGGCCAAGGTGCGCCACCAGATCGCGTTGCCGGCCGGGCTGGTGGCCAACTACGTGGGCTACTACCAGATCGACGAGCACGAGGTGATGGTGGTGTCGCAAGCGGGCGATCGCCTGCTGGCGCAGCGCAACCAGGGCCATTCGTGGAAGCTGCTGCCCGAGAGCGAGACCGGCTTCTTTGTGCGCGGGGCCGACATGCAGGTGCTGTTCGACCGCGCCGGGAAAGGGCGTCCGGCCGCGGGCCTCGTGCTGCGCCAGTATGGCGTCGACGTGCGCGCGCCGCGGGTCGGCGCCGAAGCGGTGCAACGGGTCGACGCCCACATCGCGCGGCGCTACGCCCTCCAGCGGCCGGCGGCCGGCGGCGCGGCGGCAGTGCGGCGCAATCTGGATCTGGCGCGCGACGGCCGCCTCGAACTGGCCGACTTCACGCCCAGCTTCGGCCAGATCGCGCTACGCAACTTGCCGGGATCGGGCCAGCTCCTGAAGGACCTCGGCGCGGTGCGGTCGGTGAAATTCTACGGCGTCAGCAGGCATGGCTGGGACATGTACGAAATCGAGTACGAGCACGGGGGCGCGCTGTGCCATATCGCGATGAATTCGGACGGCAAGATCGCCAACGTCCTGTTCCAGAAAAAGGGAGGAGCCGCGTAGGCGCACACGCATGCTTTTTCTGCATGATGAGCAGGCAGTCATGCTCGCTCGAAAAGTTTAGCCGTACAGAACCCGCGGCTTGCAGGTTCCAACTTCGCGTATAGGCAAGCTTTGCATGGTCGCGGTCGAAGGCCTGGAGCGACTCGACGTGTTCGGCGGCAGTGCCGGGCCGCTGCCCTTGTAAGGGGGGCGCGAATACCTGGCTCCCGTTTGATCTCGCACAAAGCGTGAGGCCGCCCGCGCCGCGTCCCCGGTTTGTGCGGGAACAAGGCGCTGCAATACGGGCCTAAATTTCATGTTCATTATGGATGCCGGCCAGGTCTCGGCGGCTGGGGCATTCCTTTAGGAGATGTCATGGAAAACACGAGCGAGCAACAAACACGGCGCCAGGTACGCCAGGGCTATTGGCAGTACCCCGACATGGCCGTCGACGCCGAGCGGGAGGGCGAAGCGCGGCCGGCCGGGCAGGCGCAGGCAGGGCCGCAGGCACAGGCACAGGCGCGCGCGGCGCCGCGCCAAACCGGCAACCGCTCGAGCTTCGTGGGCACCACGCTCGGCCTGTTCAGCATCGGTGTGGGCATGGCGAACCTGCTCGCGCCGCGCGCGGTGGCGCGCGCCATGGGCCTGCCCGACTGGCCGATGCTGGTGCGCCTCATGGGCGCGCGCGAGCTCGCCTGCGGCATCGGCCTTTTGGCCCAGCCGAGGTCGGTCGCCTGGCGCTGGACCAGGGTGGCCGGCGACGTGATGGACCTGTCCATTTTGGGCGCCTCCGCGTTCGCGCCCGGCGCGCGGCCGCGCCGCCTCGCCGCCACGGCCATCGCGGTGGCTGGCTTCAGCGCGCTCGACGTGCGCGCCAGCACGCCGCAACTGCGCAAGCTGTCGCACGAGGCGCCGGCCGGCGCGAGCGGTCCCCAGCGCGTGCAGCAGGCGGTCCCGGTCAACCGGTCGCCCGACGAGTGCTACCGGTTCTGGCGCAATTTCGAGGCCTTTCCCACCTTCATGCGGCATCTCGAATCGGTCGTCGTGCAAGACGAGCGGCGCTCGCACTGGTGCGCCAGGGGGCCGGCCGGCAGCAGCTACGAGTGGGACGCCGAAATCACCCAGGACGTGTCCGGCGAGGTGCTCGGCTGGCAGTCGCTGCCCGGCGGCGACGTCGACAACGCCGGCACGGTGCGCTTCACCGCCGCGCCGGGCGGGCGCGGCACCATCGTGCAGGTCAACCTCGACTACATGCCGCCGGCGGGGCCGGCCGGCACGCTCGTGGCCAGGCTGTTCGGCGAGGAGCCGTCGCAGCGGGTCAAGGACGACCTGCGGCGCTTCAAGCAACTGATCGAGACCGGCGAGATCGCCTCGACCGAAGGGCAGCCGCACGGCAAACGGACCCTCAAGGCGCGCTTGTTCAACCTGGGAGCGGACAAATGAAAGCGACATGCTGGCACGGCGTCAACGACGTCAGGGTCGAACAGGTGCCCGACCCCAAAATCATCAACCAGGGCGACGCCATCATCAAGATATCGTCGACCGCCATCTGCGGCTCCGACCTGCACCTGTACGACGGCTACGTGCCGGCGATGCAGGCCGGCGACATCCTCGGCCACGAGTTCATGGGCGAGGTGGTCGAGGTCGGCTCCAAGGTCGGCAAGCTCAAGGTGGGCGACCGGGTCGTGGTGCCGTTTCCGATCGCGTGCGGGCAATGCTTCTTCTGCGAGCAGAAGCTGTTCTCGGTGTGCGAGAACTCGAATCCGAACGCCCACCTGGCCGAAAAAATGTGGGGCCGCTCGGCCGCCGGCATCTTCGGCTATTCGCACCTGACCGGGGGCTACGCGGGCGGGCAGGCCGAGTACGCGCGCGTGCCCTACGCCGACGTCGGCCCGCTGGTGGTGCCGCCCGACCTGTCCGACGAGAAGGTCCTGTTTTTGTCCGACATCCTGCCGACCGGCTACATGGCGGCCGAGGCCTGCGACATCGAGCCGGGCCACGTGGTGGCGGTCTGGGGCTGCGGCCCGGTGGGGCAGTTCGCGATCCAGAGCGCCTACCTGCTCGGGGCCGAGCGCGTGATCGCGATCGACCGCTTTCCCGAGCGCCTGCAGATGGCGCGCGAGGTCTCGCGCGCCGAGACCATCAACTACGAGCAGCTCGACGTGGCCGACGCGCTGCGCCAGATGACGGGCGGGCGCGGCCCCGACGCCTGCATCGACGCGGTCGGGATGGAGGCGCACGGCACCGGCCTCACCTACGCCTACGACAGGATCAAGCACGCGATGCGCATGGAGAGCGACCGCCCGACCGCGCTGCGCGAGGCCATCATGGCCTGCCGCAACGGCGGGGTGGTGTCGGTGCCGGGGGTGTACGGGGGCTTCAGCGACAAGATCCCGTTCGGCAGCGTGATGAACCGCTCGATCACGATCAAGACCGGGCAGACCCATGTGCAGCGCTACATGCGCCCGCTGTTGGAGCGCATCGTGCGCGGCGAGCTCGATCCGGCCTGCGTGATCACCCACCACCTCGACCTCGACGACGCGCCACACGGGTACGAGATTTTCAAAAACAAACAGGAGCAGTGCGTGAAGGTGGTGATGCATCCACACCACTGAAGCGCTGTCGTCGTCGATTGGTTTGACAGCATCAGAAACCGCAAACCCGCCGTGATTACTAACAAGAACAAACGTCGTCCTCGCGGACGCGCACCGCTGTCCGGGATAAAAACTTGACATGGCAATGCGCTGAGTTGGTCATTGAGTCGCTTCAGAAATCGTGTCGCAGACAACTTGAATATCAAAACCAACGTCATCCTCGCGGACGCGCACTGCTGTACGGGAAAAAAACTTGACATGGCAATGCGCTGAGTTGGTCATTGAGTCGCTTCAAAAATCGTTTCGCAGACAACTTAAATATCAAAACCAACGTCATCCTCGCGGACGCGCACCGCTGTCCGGGATAAAAACTTGACATGGCGATGCGCTGAGTTGGTCATTGAGTCGCTTCGGAAATCGTGTCGCAGACAACTTGAATATCAAAACCAACGTCATCCTCGCGGACGCGGGGACCCATGCTGGCTCTGCATATACGCACAGCCCGAACCTTTCGGTCCGCGCAGCAGGCGGTTGAAACCGAACGGCTCGTCGCTGCAGACTCAGCACCGGAGCAAACGCGTGAGTTTTGCGCATACGCGAGGGGTCTATTCTGCCAATGGCAGGAACGACGCGAACCGTTGTTGATACGTAGGCTCGTGCGGTGCGATTCCTGCGGCGGCGCAAGAGGCAAGGCTCAGAGTGAATGCGGGTCACCTCACTCCGGCTTGCGCAACCTGCCCAGCAAAGCCTCGACGCTCTCACCCATCGGCAGCCCGTGGCCGCGCAGCAGTTGCACATGCAGCACCAGGTTTTCAAGCACCAGCTTGGCAGAGACCGCGAGCAGGGTCATCAGTTTGTCCTCGTGGCTGAAGTTGTCCATCGCCGCCGCCATCTCGCACAAATGCGAGGCCACCAGCAGCCGCAACTCGTCCTCGCTGAAGGGCAGGTCGGAGAAGTCGATCGGGTCTTCGATTTCGACTTCGAGCATCATCGCTGCGAGTTCTTCGGGTTTGATCGGCATGCTCGGCTCCGCTTGTTGGCACACCCCATTCTAGGCCAGACCCGGCGCCTCAAGCGACAAGTTTCAAGCGAACCGGCACGCGCATCTGCGCGGCGACATACGCACCGATCCGCGCTAGAATCTGCGTCACACTTGTCACTTTGTCTTGATCGGACGCCATGGCGCGGATTACCTTCACGCAACAACTGGCGCGTTTCACCAGCGTGCCCGAGGTCGATTCGGCGGCGACGACCCTGCGCCCCGGGCTCGAGAGCGCGTTCGCCCTCAATCCGACCCTGCGTGGCTACGTGCTCGACGACCAGGACCACCTGCGCGAGAACGTCGTCGTCTTCATCGACGGGCGGCGCTGCACCGGACGCAGCAAACTGGACGACCCCCTCAACCCCGACAGTACGGTGTACGTACTGCAAGCACTCTCTGGAGGCTGATATGAGCGACCGCGCATTCCTGTCCACCCGCAAGGGCCTGTTCGAACTGGAACGGAAGGGCGCCGGCTGGGAGCTCGGCGCCAGCCACTTCCTCGGCGAGCCGGTTTCGATCGCGCTGCCCGACGCGCGCGACGGCACGCTGTACGCGGCGCTTAACCTCGGCCACTTCGGCGTCAAGCTGCACCGCAGGGACGCCGGCGGCGACAGCTGGACCGAGATCGCCGCGCCGGCCTACCCGCTCAAGCCCGAGGGCAGCGAGGACCCGGTCGAGTGGAAGAACAAACTGGTCTGGGCGCTTGAGGCGGGCGGGGCCGACGAGCCGGGCGTGCTGTGGGCCGGCACCCTGCCGGGCGGCTTGTTCAAATCTTGCGACCGCGGCGACTCGTGGGAGCTGGTGCGCGCGCTGTGGGACGTGCCGCAGCGCGGCCAGTGGTTCGGCGGCGGCTACGACACGCCCGGCATCCACAGCATCTGCGTCGATCCGCGCGACAGCAAACGCGTGGTCGTGGCGGTCTCGTGCGGTGGCGTGTGGCGCACCGTGGACGGCGGCGCCAGTTGGACCGTGAGCTCGACCGGCATGCGCGCCGACTACATGCCGCCCGAGCCCAACGAGAACGATGCGGTGCAGGATCCGCACCGCATCGCCCGTTGCGCCGCCAGCCCCGACATCCTCTGGTGCCAGCACCACAACGGCATGTGGCGCTCAGAAAACGACGGCGTCCAGTGGCAGGAAATCAAGGATGCGCCGGTGTCCAATTTCGGCTTCGCGGTCGCGCCCCATCCGCGCGACGGCAACACCGCCTGGTTCGCGCCGGCCGAGGCCGACCAGCGCCGCATCCCGGTCGGCGCGGCGATGGCGGTCACGCGCACGCGCACGCGCGACGGCGGCAGGAGTTTCGAGGTGTTTCGCACCGGCTTGCCGCAGACGCATTGCTACGACCTGGTCTACCGCCACGGCCTGGCCGTGGACGACGACGGCAACACCTTGCTGATGGCCTCGACCACGGGCGGGGTCTGGATGTCGGACGATGCGGGGGACAGCTGGCAGACGATTTCGGCGACCATGCCGCCGGTCTACGCGGTGCGGTTCGGCTAGCTCCGGGGGCCCCGTCGTCCGGGTCGGGCACCCCGGGCCTCTCAGGCGAAGGTGTCGATGCGCCCGCCTAGGGCCGGGCTGGACGATTGCAGCCGGGCCACGCGGACGCGCTCCTCGGCCGCGTCGCGCGCGCGGCGGTCGCTTTCGAGTTGCGCCTCGCTGCGTTCGAGTCGCGCGCCGTCTTCGCGCGCCTGCGCCTGGCTGCGCTGCACTTGCCGCTCGGCCTGCAATTGCGCTTGCCGCTCCGCCTGCAATTGCGCTTGCCGCTCCGCCTGCGCGACCGCGGCTTGCTGGCCATTGATGGATTGAATGGTTGCCACGTTCGGTCTCGGGTCGGTTTCCTGATGGGAGATGCGATAAGACTAGGTCAAAAACGGCGATATTTCCAGTAGAAATTTCAAATAAGTAACTATCTCTTAGGAAAAATGTCCATCACAGCGGTTGGACGCCGGGCGACTCCGCCCTGTCACAGGGCGAAATCTTGCTCGGCGGTTTGATTTTTTCGGCGCTCGGCGGTACCACCGGGTCGTTCGTGACGCTGTTCCTCTTCAAGCGCCAGGTTGACAGGTTCGCGTGACGCGGTTGCTATAATCACAGCTTATGACACGATTGTCCCATCAAGCCCTTTCATGAACCTCAAGAGCCTCGCCCTCACGCTGGGCATGTCCAAGACCACGGTCAGCCGCGCGCTCAACGGCTACCCCGAGGTCAGCCTGAGCACGCGCGAGCGGGTGCTGGCCGCGGCCAAGGAGGCCGGCTATGAGGCCAACCCGATGGCGCGCAGTCTCGCGGTCGGGCGCACCAATGTGTTCGGCATCATCTACCCGCTGCTGCCGAGCGACCTGGGCGACCCGATGTTCCTGTCGGTGGTCGGTGGCATGGCCTCGGCGCTCGAGAAGAGCAAGATGAACCTGATCATCGCCCCCGTCTCGCCCCAGAACGAGCTGCCCTCGTACCAGCAGATGGTGCGCGGGCGGCGCGTGGACGGCTTGGTGGTCAGCCGCACGCTGGTGCACGACGAGCGCATCGCCTATCTGATCAAGCAGGGGTTTCCGTTCGTCGCGCACGGGCGCACCGAGCTGGCGCAGCCCTACGCCTGGTTCGACTACGACAACGAGGCCGGAATCGGACTGGCCACCGACCGCCTGCTCGGGCTCGGGCACCGCCGCGTCGCGCTGATCAGCGCGCCGCTCGAACTGAACTTCGCGCTGCAGCGCAAAAACGGCTTCGTCGCGCGCATGCGGGCGGCCGGACTCGAGCCCGACCCGCGCCACCTAGTCGACAACACGCTCGACCGGCGCAGCGGCTACCAGGCGATGCAGCTGCTGCTGGCCTGTTCGCCGCGGCCGAGCGCCGTCATCGTCGACAACCATCTGTCCGGGGTCGGCGCGGTGCGCGCCCTGCTCGACGCCGGCCTGTCGATCGGCCGCGACATCTCGATCATCGTCTGGGGCAGCGTCGAGGACACCCTGAACGGCTCGAACGTGACCACCATCGACCAGCCCGGCGCCAGCGCGGCCGGCGCCAAGATGGTCGAGATGCTGCGCGAGCTCGTCGGCGGCGCCCAGCCGTCGGCCTTGCAGGTGTTATGGCAGCCGGTGCTTCTGCCCGGCTCAAGCGTCGGCCCCGGCCCCGGCTGACGGCGCCGGCGGCGCCGGCAGCGCCAGGCGCACCAGCAGCACCGACAGCGCGGCCACCGCGGCGCCGGCCAGCATGTCGGCCAGGTAGTGCCCGCCCATGCTCGGCGTCGACAGCAGCATCAGCGCATTGAGCGCCAACATCCACGGGAACAGGCGGCGCTGCCCGCGGAACGCGTGGATGAACACCAGCGCCTGCGCCGTGTGGTACGACGGCAGCGTGACGATGCCCTCCATGCTCGTGAAGTAGCCGGCGCTGCCGTCGCGCAGCGCCAGCAGGTGTGGCAGGTGGATCGCCTCGTCGAGGTTCTGCTGGAAGTGGTGGAAGGTGCCCAGCGCGGGGAACAGCGCCGCCACCGCCACCGTGAACATCATCGCCAGCAGCGATATCCACCACAGCTCCCGGTTGCACCGGTTCTGCCCGGTGCAGGCGAAGTAGATGACGGATGCGATGATCTGCGGGCCGCCGCTGAGGTAGGCGGCCAGCAGTATCCAGTACAGCGCCTGGTTCGAGCGTGTGAAGGCGTTCCACGGCTTCCATGCGAAGCCGAGCAGCGCGTCGATCCGCTCCAACTGCTGGTCGTACAGCGGGCCGCCGTGCCACGCCGCCAGGTAGCTCAGGATGCAGGCGACGACCATCAGGTTCACCCACAGTGCGCAGTAGTAGGCGCAGCCGGCCAGCGCCGGGCTGCGCCGCGTGACGTCGTAGTACAGGCCGATCACGATCAGCGCCGCCGATCCTGCCAGCAGGGGGCCCAAGGGGCCGAAACCGAGGCCGATGCGGCTCGCCCAGATGGTCGCCAGCAGCGCCAGCGCGGCCAGCACGCCGAATGCGACCAGCGGCGTCTGGTCGAAGCGCAGCGGGCCGGACAGGCGGAACGAAAAAGAATGTGTGATCGACGACATGCGGCACCTCGGACGTGGGAATATTGATCGGCTTGCTTGCCAAGGATAGAATATTGTCGATAGGACTTTATTGACTAAAAGCAATCACGGTCGGCTTTAGCCATGCTGAAATGAATTTTCACTTCTCCGAAGAGGTCCGCATGTTTCGTTACTTGATCAGCCGGATGGGGCGCGCCGGGGGCCGCGGCGCGACTGGCGCGGCGGCGCGCGTGCCGGCCTGGTTGTTCCTGCGCGAATTTTTGCGCAATCCCGGCGCCATGGGCGCGCTGTGTCCGAGTTCGGAGCGGCTCGCCGCGCGCATCGCCCACCAGGTCGACCTGAGCCAGGAGGGGTGGATCGTGGAGCTGGGGGCGGGCACCGGCGCGGTGACCGAGGCGCTGCTGCGGCACGGGGTGCGCCCGGAGCGGTTGATCGTGATCGAGCGCTCGCGTTATCTGGTGCGGCATTTGCGCAGCCGGTTTCCGCAGGTGCGCGTGATTTTGGGCGACGCCTGCGACGGCAGCGCGCTGATCGAAGATTGCGTGCCGCTGGCGGCCGTGGTGTCCGGGCTGCCTTTGCGTTCGCTTTCGGCCGAGCAGGTCGCGCGCGTGACGCGCGCCTGGTGCGCGGGGATCGGGCCGGAGGTGAAGGTGATCCAGTTCACCTACGCGCCGCGCGGCGCCTCTGCCTGGAGCGACGCCGGGCTGACCTGGCGCACCGATGAAACCGTGTGGGGCAACCTGCCGCCGGCCCGGGTCGAGGTGTTCACGCGGTAAAGCCGCTCGGCGGTTAATGAATTGCTGAGCAAAAAAAACCACGTCGCCCCGCCTTCGCGCGGACGACGTGGGTTTGATGTGGCGTGAAGCCTACTTCACGATTTCCGCAGGGCCTACATGTTGCGCCGGTACTGGCCGCCGACCTCGAACAGCGCGGTCGTGATCTGGCCGAGCGAGCACACGCGCACCGCCTCCATCAGCTTCTCGAACACGTTCTCGTTGTCGATCGCGGCCTGCTGCAGGTCCGCCAGCACCCGCGCGCTGCTGCCCGCGTGGCGCCGGTGGAACTCGTCGAGGCGGGTCAGCTGCGACTGCTTCTCGTCGTCGGTCGAACGCGCCAGCTCGATCTTTTGCGGCGTGTCGTTGGCCTTCGGGTTGCGGAAGGTGTTGACCCCGATGATCGGCAGCGTGCCGTCGTGCTTCTGGTGCTCGTAGAGCATCGACTCCTCCTGGATCTTGCCGCGCTGGTAGCCGGTCTCCATCGCCCCCAGCACGCCGCCGCGCTCGGCGATGCGCTCGAACTCGCGCAGCACCGCCTCCTCGACCATGTCGGTCAGCTCGTCGATGATGAACGAGCCCTGGTTCGGGTTCTCGTTCTTGGCCAGGCCCCACTCGCGGTTGATGATCAGCTGGATCGCCAGCGCCCGGCGCACCGACTCGTCGGTCGGCGTGGTGATCGCCTCGTCGTAGGCGTTGGTGTGCAGGCTGTTGCAGTTGTCGTAGATCGCGATCAGCGCCTGCAGCGTGGTGCGGATGTCGTTGAAGTCGATCTCCTGCGCGTGCAGCGAGCGGCCCGAGGTCTGGATGTGGTACTTGAGCTTCTGGCTGCGGTCGTTGGCGCCGTACTTGTCGCGCATCGCGATCGCCCACAGGCGGCGCGCCACGCGCCCCAAAACCGTGTACTCGGGGTCCATGCCGTTGCTAAAGAAGAAAGACAGGTTGGGCGCGAAATCGTCGATGTGCATGCCGCGCGCGAGGTAGGCCTCAACAAAGGTGAAGCCGTTCGAGAGCGTGAAGGCGAGCTGCGAGATCGGATTCGCGCCGGCTTCGGCGATGTGGTAGCCCGAGATCGAGACGGAGTAGAAGTTGCGCACCTGGTGGTGCACGAAGTACTCCTGGATGTCGCCCATGACCTTGAGCGAGAACTCGGTCGAGAAGATGCAGGTGTTCTGGCCCTGGTCCTCCTTCAAAATGTCGGCCTGCACCGTGCCGCGCACGTTGGCCAGCACCCAGGCGCGGATCTTGGCCGCTTCATCAACGGTCGGCTGGCGGGCGTTCTCGAGCACGAAATTGTCGATCTGCTGGTCGATGGCGGTGTTCATGAACATCGCCAGGATGGTCGGCGCCGGGCCGTTGATCGTCATCGACACCGAGGTGCTCGGGCTGCACAGGTTGAAGCCGTCGTACAGCACCTTCATGTCGTCGAGGGTCGCGATCGACACGCCCGAGTTGCCGACCTTGCCGTAGATGTCGGGGCGCAGCGCCGGGTCGGCGCCGTACAGCGTGACCGAGTCGAACGCGGTCGAGAGGCGCTTGGCGTCCATCCCGGTCGAGACCAGCTTGAAGCGGCGGTTGGTGCGGAATGCGTCGCCCTCGCCGGCGAACATGCGGGTCGGGTCCTCGCCCTCGCGCTTGAACGCGAACACGCCGGCCGTGAACGGGAAGCTGCCCGGCACGTTCTCGAGCATCAAAAAGCGCAGCACTTCGCCGTGGTCCTCGAAGCGCGGCAGCGCCACCTTGCGGATCCTGGTGCCCGACAGGGTGTGCGCGACCAGGCGGGTGCGCAGTTCCTTGTCGCGGATCTTGACCACGTAGTCGTCGCCGGCGTACGCGGCCAGCAGGTCGGGCCACATCGCGAGCAGCTTCTTGGCGTTGGCCTCGAGCGCGTTGTCGCGCTCGAGGATCAGGTCGTCGAAGTCGGCGCCCTTGCCGGCCGCGGCCAGCATGCGCTTCGACTCGCTCAGTTGCTGGCGCTCGCGCGCCAGCTTGACCTGGCGCGCGGTGTTCTTGTGGTAGCCGCGCACGGCGTCGGCGATCTCGGCGAGGTAGCGCGCGCGGCTTGGCGGCACGATCACGTTCTTGCCGCTCGAGTGCCGGATGTCGGCCGCCGGCAGCTTGCCCGGCTTGGCTTGCAGGCCGAACCCGGCCAGCTTGGGCAGCAGGCCCTGGTACAGGGCGGTGACGCCGTCGTCGTTGAAGCGCGACGCCTGGGTGCCGTAGACCGGCATCTCGTCGGGCCGGCGGCTCCACATTTCGCGGTTGCGCTGGTACTGCTTGGCGACGTCGCGCAGCGCGTCCTGCGAGCCCTTGCGGTCGAACTTGTTGATCGCGATGAAGTCGGCGAAATCGAGCATGTCGATTTTTTCGAGCTGCGAGGCGGCGCCGAATTCGGGCGTCATCACGTACATCGACAGGTCCACGTGCGGCACGATGGCGGCGTCGCCCTGGCCGATGCCGGACGTTTCGATGATGATCAGGTCGAAGCCGGCCACCTTGCAGGCGGCGATCACCTCGGGCAGCGCGGCCGAGATTTCGGAGCCCGCTTCGCGCGTCGCGAGCGAGCGCATGAAGACGCGCGCCTGGCCGGCCCACGGGTTGATCGCGTTCATGCGGATGCGGTCGCCCAGCAGCGCGCCGCCGGACTTGCGGCGCGACGGGTCGATCGAGATGATCGCGATGTTGAGGGCGTCGCCCTGGTCGAGCCGGATGCGGCGGATCAGTTCATCGGTCAGGGAGGATTTGCCCGCGCCGCCGGTGCCGGTGATGCCCAGCGTCGGCACCTTGGCGGTTTTGGCGGCGGCGACCAGCTCGGCGCGCAGCTCGGGCGCGGCCTTGTCGTTCTCGAGCGCCGTGATCAGCTGGGCCAGCGGGCGGTGGCGCGACGCGACGTCGCCCGTTTGCAGGGGCTCGAGCGAGGTCGGCGAGTAGGCGGACAGATCGATGTCGCAGGCCTGCACCATCGATTCGATCATGCCGACCAGGCCCATGCGCTGGCCATCCTCGGGGCTGAAGATGCGGGTCACGCCGTAGGCGTGCAGGTCGGCGATCTCGTCGGGGACGATCACGCCGCCGCCGCCGCCGAACACCTTGATGTGGGCGCCGCCGCGCTCGCGCAACAGGTCGATCATGTACTTGAAGTATTCGACGTGGCCGCCCTGGTAGCTCGAGATCGCGATGCCCTGCACGTCCTCGGCCAGCGCCGCCGTGACAACGTCGTCGACCGAGCGGTTGTGGCCGAGGTGGACCACCTCGACGCCGTTCGACTGCAAAATGCGGCGCATGATGTTGATCGAGGCGTCGTGGCCGTCGAACAGCGAGGCGGCGGTGACGAAGCGCACCTTGTTGGCCAGCTTCGGCTGGTCGGGGGTGAGCT
Organism: Massilia glaciei; assembly: GCF_003011895.2. Classification (GTDB taxonomy): domain Bacteria; phylum Pseudomonadota; class Gammaproteobacteria; order Burkholderiales; family Burkholderiaceae_D; genus Telluria_A; species Telluria_A glaciei. Next base: position 45,723 of record NZ_PXWF02000042.1, read on the forward strand.
TGGTGGCGGTCGTGATGTCGTTCATGTTGATCCTTGTGTCAGGCGCGGCTGAAGTGTTCTGTACGGTATATGACGTTTACGTAAACGTCAAGTTCGCGCCGCAGCGGCGGAAGCCCGGCCGCCACGGCTTACTTGCTTGCGCACTTGCTTACGCTGCTTGCTTCTGTGTAATCTTGCCGAGCAGACGCGCTTGTTCCGCGCGGAACCCGGCGACCGCCTTCTCCTTCACGTGGCCGAAGCCGCGCACCTGCTCCGGCAGGTTCGCCAGCGCCACCGCCGTGGCCAGGGTGTCGGGCGTGAGCGTGGCGAGCTGGCCTTCGATCATGGCGCGGTATTCGACGATCAGCGCGCGCTCCATCTTACGCTCTTCGCTGTAGCCGAAGATGTCAAACGCGCCGCCGCGCAGGCCCTTGAGCTTGGCCAGCATGCGCAACGCGTGCCACATCCACGAGCCGAATTCCGCTTTGACGAGGTGGCCCTTGGCGTCCTTTTTGGACAACAGCGGCGGCGCCAGATTGAATTTGAGCGAAAAGTCGCCCTCGAACTGGGATTTCAGTTGTTCGACGAAGCGCCCGTCGGTGTACAGGCGCGCCACTTCGTACTCGTCCTTGTAGGCCATCAGCTTGAAGTAGTACTTGGCCACGGCGCTCGAGAGCTTGTTGCCCAGGCCCTGCGCGGTTTCGGCCGCGCGCACGCGCGCCACCAGATCGTTGTAGGTCCCGGCGTAGGCCGCGTCCTGGTACGCTGTGAGGAAGGCGGTGCGCTTCTGGATCACGTTCTCCAGGCTTTGCGGCATCTGCATTACGATCGCCTGGGTTGGCGTGGCGATTTTTTCAACGCGCTTGAGGTCGACCGCGGCGCGCCTGCCCCACAGGAAGCTGCGCTTGTTCGAGGCGATCGCCACGCCATTGAGTTCGATCGCGCGCAGCAGCGCCGCCTCGCCCAGCGGGATGCGGCCCTTCTGCCACGCGTAGCCGAGCATGAACAGGTTGGCCGCGATCGAGTCGCCCATCAGCGCGGTGGCGAGCTTGGTGGCGTCGATGAAGTCGGCCGCCGGCAGCGCCGGCGCGCCCACCGATTCCTCGATCAGCGCGCGCACCTCGGCGACCGGATACTGCCAGTCGGCGTTCTGGGCGAAGGTGCCGGGCGGCTGCTCGTGCAGGTTGATGACGGCCAGCGTGCGGCCGGGGCGCATCTTCGAGACCGCGTCGTGGGCGCCGGCGGTGAGCATGTCGCAGCCGAGCACCAGGTCGGCCTCGCCGGTGGCGATGCGCTGGGCGCGCAGGTGGGCCGGCGACTTGGCCACCTTCACGTGCGAGGTCACCGAGCCGTTCTTCTGGCTCATGCCGGTCATGTCGAGCACCGAGGCGCCCTTGCCCTCGAGGTGGGCGGCCATGCCCATCAGCGCGCCGACGGTGATCACGCCGGTGCCGCCGATGCCGTTGATCAGGATGTTGTACGGCGCCTCGAGCGGCGGCAGCACCGGCTCGGGCAGGGCGCCGAAGCCGTCGTCCGCGTCGTTTTTGGCCACGCCCGCTTTCGATTTCTTGAGCGTGCCGCCCTCGACCGTGACAAAGCTCGGGCAGAAGCCCTTCACGCACGAGTAGTCCTTGTTGCAGGACGACTGGTCGATGGTGCGCTTGCGCCCGAATTCGGTCTCCTTGGGCAGGATCGAGGTGCAGTTCGACTGCACGCCGCAGTCGCCGCAGCCCTCGCACACGGCCTCGTTGATGACGATCCGCTTGTCCGGGTCGGGGAATTCGCCCTTCTTGCGGCGGCGCCGTTTTTCGGCCGCGCAGGTCTGGTCGTAGATCAGCACCGACACGCCGGCGATCTCGCGCAGTTCGCGCTGGACCGCGTCCATGTCCTTGCGGTCGTGCAGCGTCACGCTGGCCGGCAATGCGCCGCGATCAAGGTAGCGCGACAGGTCCTCGGTCACCAGCGCGATGCGCTTGACGCCCTCGGCCGCCATCTGCCGGGCGATCATCGGCACCGAGGTGATGCCGTCGACCGGCTGGCCGCCGGTCATCGCGACGGCGTCGTTGTAGAGGATCTTGTAGGTCATGTTGACCCTGGCCGCCACCGTGGCGCGGATCGCCAGGTAGCCCGAGTGGAAGTAGGTGCCGTCGCCGAGGTTCTGGAACACGTGTGGCACCTTCGAGAACGCGGCCTGGCCGATCCACGGCGCGCCCTCGCCGCCCATGTGGGTGGTCAGCTTGTTCATCTCGGGGTAGATCGCGGTGGCCATCACGTGGCAGCCGATGCCGGCCAGCGCGAGGGAGCCGTCGGGGACCTTGGTCGAGGTGTTGTGCGGGCAGCCGGAGCAGTAGAACGCGGGGCGGAACGGGGTGTTGACGGCCTTTTTGAGGACCGCGTCCTTGGCGTCGAGGAACGCGAGGCGGTCGCGGATCTGGTCGCGGGTCTTCTGGTCGGTGACCAGCCGGCCCACGCGCGAGGCGATCACGCGCGCCACCTGCGAGACCGAGAAGTCGGCCTTGGAGGTGAGCAGCCATTCGCCGCGCGGGGCGACCCATTCGCCCTTTTCGTCGAACTTGCCGATCACGCGCGGGCGCACGTCGTCGCGCCAGTTGTAGAGCTGTTCCTTGAGCTGGTATTCGACGATCTGGCGCTTCTCCTCGACCACCAGGATCTCGTCGAGGCCCTGGGCGAATTCGCGCACGCTGTCGGGCTCGAGCGGCCATGGCATGGCGACCTTGAACAGGCGCAGGCCGACCATGGCCGCCATCTGCTCGTCGATGCCGAGGTCCTCGAGCGCGTCGAGCACGTCGAGGTAGGATTTGCCCGAGGCGATGATGCCGAGCTTGGCGTCGGGGCTGTCGATGGTGACGTGGTTGAGTTTATTCTCGCGCGCGTAGGCCAGCGCCGCGTAGATCTTGAAGTCCTGCATCAGCGCCTCCTGCTTGCGCGCCTGCATGCCGAGCGGGTCCGACGACAGGCGCGTGTTCAGGCCGCCCTCGGGCATGACGAAGTCCCGCGGGATTTTCACCCGCACGCGGTGCGGGTCGGCGTCGACCGAGGCGCTCGACTCGACCGTGTCGGCGAGCGCCTTGAAGGCGACGGTGCAGCCCGAAAAGCGCGACATGGCCCAGCCGTGCACGCCCAGGTCGAGGTATTCCTGCACATTGCACGGGTACAGCAGCGGGATCATCGAGGCCGAGAACAGGTGGTCGGACTGGTGCGGCAGGGTCGAGGAATAGGCGCCGTGGTCGTCGCCGGCGACCAGCAGCACGCCGCCGTGCTTCGCCGTGCCTGCGTGGTTCATGTGCTTGAAGACGTCTCCGCAGCGGTCCACGCCCGGGCCCTTGCCGTACCACATGGCGAACACGCCGTCGTAACTGGCCGGGCCGATCAGGTCGACCGTCTGCGAGCCCCACACGGCGGTCGCGGCGAGGTCTTCGTTCACGCCCGGCACGAACTGCACGTGGTGCGCCTCGAGGTGGCCCCTGGCCTTCCACAGCGTCTCGTCGAGTCCGCCGAGCGGGGAGCCGCGGTAGCCCGAGATGAAGCCGGCCGTGTTGAGGCCGGCGGCGAGGTCGCGCTCGCGCTGGATCAGCGGCAGGCGCACCAGCGCCTGTATCCCCGACAGGAAGATGCTGCCGCTGCGGGCCGTGTACTTGTCGTCGAGGGTGGTCGTGGCCATGCGGCCCGGGACGTCCCGCGCGGTGGCGGGGGCGAAGGTGTCAGGCAAGAGTTGCTCCAAAAGTTGCTCCAAAATCGTGGTTCGGTCGTTCGCCCGCCACCGGCGGCGCCGGGTGGGCGCGGGAGGTGGAGGGGAGGGCGCCGCGGTGGGCGGCAAAATCAGGGTCGGGCGAAGTGTATGACCTTCCCGCCGGCGGGGGAAATACGGTTTTTGGATGGGGGTATAGGAAAAACTGATGGCCCTGGGCGGCGCCATTCAAATTTGTATGGAAGGCGCCTTGGCTATGCAGGAATGGATAGCAGGCGGGCGCCGAGCCAGGTGCCGCCACGGCACAGCTCGGCGGTGACCTCGAACACGAGCGCGCGCACCGCCGCCGCGGCGTTGGTCAGTGGAATGTTTCTAGATGAGCAAAGCAGGACCGTGCGCGAGATCGGCGGGCTGTGGATCGGGCGCGCCAGCATCGCGCCGCGTTCGACCTCGGCCAGCATGGGCGCGAGCGGCAGGATGGTCGCGCCCATGCCGGCCAAAATCGCCGACTTGAGGATCGCGATCGAGTTGATCTCGATCACCGTGCCCAGCGTCAGCCCGGCCGCGCGCGCCGCGCTTTCGACCTGCGGGCGCACGCCCTGGTGCTGGGCCGGCAGGATCAGGGTCGCGCCGAGCGCGGCGCGCAGGCTGACGGCGTCGCCCCCGGGCGCGCCGGCGGCGTCGGCGCGGCAGATGAACATGAGCTCCTCCTCGATCAGCGCGGTGCCGGAGAAGCCCGACAGCTGGCCGTCGTCGAACAGCACGGCCAGGTTGATGCGGCCCGACTTGAGCTGCTCGCCCAGGCTGCCCGACAGCTCCTCGGTCAGCTGCAGCGTGATCTCGGGGTAGCGCGCGCGCGCGGCCAGCAGCAGCGGCAGGGCCAGCGCGCCGGAAATGCTGTGCGGCAACCCCAACGTGACGCTGCCCGAGGGCCGGGTGGCCGACTGCACCACCGCCGCGCGGGCGTCGGCGACCTGTTTCAGGATCGCCTGGGCGTGTTCGTAGAACACCTTGCCGGCGTCGGTGCTGAGCACTCCCTGGGCCGAGCGGTGCAGCAGCTGCACCCCGAGGTCCTGCTCGAGCTGGCGCAGCTGCGCCGTCAGCGCCGGCTGGGCCACGTGCAGCACCAGCGCCGCGCGCGAGAGCGAGCCGTGGTCGACGATGGCGACGAAGTAGCGGAGCTGGCGCAGTTCCATGGTTTGCGTGGGGGAGTGGCGGGGCGGGGCCGCGCCGCTCCTAGAAAAACTCGGCGGTGTCGTTCGAGGCGACCGCCGTCAGCAAGCCCCCGGCGACGAGCTGCTCGTAGTCGCACACCTGGTTGCGGCCGTGGCTCTTGGCGTAGTACAGCGCCTGGTCGGCGCGCCCGAGCGTGATCACGGGCGACTCGTAGGCGCTGATGCTGACGAAACCGACACTGACGGTGACCCGTCCGACCTGCGGGAAGTCGTGCGCCTCGACGTTGGTGCGGAAGCGGTCGATGATGTTGCGCGCGCTGTCGAGCCTGGTCGAGCGCAGCAGCACGACGAACTCCTCGCCGCCGAAGCGGAACACGCGGTCGTTGGCGCGGAACGAGGACTGCATCAGGTTGGCGATCAGGATCAGCACCTCGTCGCCGTACAGGTGGCCGAACTTGTCGTTGACGAGCTTGAAATGGTCGACGTCGACCACGGCGAGCCACTGCCGCTCGAGGTCGGACGGGTGGCGCCGCTCCGGCGCCGGCGCGGCGGCCTCGGCCTCGCTCGAGGCCTGCAGCATCTTGGCCAGCTGGTCGTCGAAGGTCTTCCGGTTGAGCAGGCCGGTCAGCGAGTCGCGCTCGCTGTAGTCGAGCAGGTTCTGGAAATTGCGGTAGACGCTGACGATGCCGCCGATGACGTGGATGGTGTCGGCGCTGTAAGGGGTCGGGTGCATGATCTCGAGGCAGGTGTCGGCCTTGTCGCCGAACCAGATCGGCAGCCACAGGGTCAGCTTGCCTTCGCCCGAGACCGCCTGCGCGCTGGTGCCGTGGCGCGCGATGCAGTCGGCCAGCTCGGGATAGGCGCCGAGCGGCTCGCCCGGCAGGTTCGGGTCGGGCTGCTCTTCGACGCGCGCGGCGCCGCCGGCGCAGATGATCGCGCGCGAGCGCACATACTGCTGGCCACGCACGGTGGTGATCGACAGCACCCGCGTCTGCGAGGCGCCCGCGAGCTCCTGCACGGCCGCCATCACGGACACGTCGAGCATCGTGTGATCGCGGTGGCCGGTCATGTCCACCATGTGTTTCAGAAGGGAATCCATGTCATTCTCAGCAAGGTAATCGAGCCACTACCGCGTAGCCTGCGGATGTGCGGTTTAACGTTTTGCCATTGATGCTGCAAGACTATCTGTCGGCGGGAGGCAAGCCCGTGCAGGATAAAGGCTTTTGACCGCACTGGCAATGTAAGTTGCGCGGTCGGTTTTACATTCTCCCGACCTGATTCTACAGTCGTGCGGGCGCTTGCGACGGGGGCGGTGAGGATTTTGTCGTTCGCCATCCACAGTCGGGCCCGCACGGCAACCCCGAGCCCGGTTTGCGCAACATTCGGCCCGAATCGAATGATGCTGCCGAGGAAATTTGCGTGATATCAATTTATTAATGCGCGTAGTCCTTATAGTCAATCCAATGGCGCCGCACATGAAGGAAGGCAAGAAATTCTTCGGCGGCAAACGACGCGGGCCCGGTCGTTCCGGCGGCACCAGGGCATTTATTTTCTCCACCTAAAAAGGAGTTTGTCATGAGCAAATTCACCTCCGCAGTAAAAACCTTCGTGGCTGACGAAAATGGCGTGACGGCCATCGAATACGGCCTCATCGCCGCCTTGATCGCCACCGCGCTGATCACTGCCGTCGGCTATGTCACCCTCGGCCTGTCCACGGCGTTCTCGAAAATCCAGACAAAAATGTCCATTCCCTGATCCGGGACGTGTGCCGCTTTCCGGACAGGGCCCTGCCCGGGAAGCATTCGCCGCCGCGCGAAAAACCCCCTCCTCCGCCCCCCCTTCCAGCGATGCGCCGCCGGCGCCGACTGTCCGAATTGCTCAACAAAGTCCCAAATGCAAATAATGCCTTCGGGTAAATTTGTCGCGCATCAATTTATTGAATTTGAGCAGTCCTTATAGTCAATCCAATGGCGCGCCGGTCTTGGCCGGCTGCCAGGACCGGTTCTTTTTCTCATCCCCAACAGGAGCTCTTCATGAAAAAATTTATCTCCGCCACAAAAACCTTTATGGCCGACGAGGGTGGCGTGACGGCCATCGAGTACGGCCTGATCGCCGCCTTGATCGCAACCGCGCTGATCACGGCCGTCGGCTACATCACGCTCGGCCTGAGCACGGCATTCTCGAAAATTCAGACGGTGATGCAAAGCATTCCCTGAACCATCGTTCGGCCGCTTCCCCGGCCTGCGCGGCCCGGGAGGCTTTTTTTTTACTGTCATCGAAAGCGCGCCATGTCAATTCCCATCTTGCTCGACCTGTCCATGCTGGCGCTGGTGACGGCGGCCGGCGTGCAGGATCTTTTGCAACGGCGCATCGCGAACCGTCTGGTCGGTATTTTTTCGCTGCTTGCGCTGGGCCTGCACCTGGCGGCGGGCGGCTTCGCCGCGGCTTGGTCGAACTGGGCCTGCGGCGCGGCCACCGGACTGGCGCTGTTCCTCCCCCTTTATATGTTGCGCGGCATGGCCGGCGGCGACGTCAAATTGATGGCCGCCGTGGGCGCCTTCGCCGGCCCCGCGCTCGCGCTCAAGATCGCGCTGGCCACGTTTTGCATCGGCGGCGTGATGGCGCTGGTGATCGTGCTCGCGCGCGGCCGCGTGCGAGACCTGCTGACCAATCTGGCGGCCCTGCTGCGGCCGTTGTTCATGCGCCTGGCGGGCATGTCGTCCGCGATCGAACCGCTGCCGGCGGCCAGCGTCGGCAACATGCCTTACGGCCTGGCAATAGCACTGGGAACCATGCTCATGTTGTCCATGCGCCAAGCGTGATTTTGCTGCACGGCCTTATTTGCTTTTCATCAAAAATGCCCGCTGTCCGCTTCGTTAAGATGAATTTATACCTTCTGGAAACAGCGTAGCGCTTTACAGGGAGAATGGAAATGATCGAGGCCGAATCGACGGCGACCGCCACGGCGGCGGCAGGCAGGGTGCGCGGCCAGGGGCAGGCGCTTGACGACCTCGCCGCCATCCTGCCGCCGCAACCGAAGACGGTGCGCGACAGCGGCCTGGAACGCTCCCTGATCGTCGAGCTCATCGCCAAGTCCATGCACATCGGCGGCAAGACCCACCTGCCGGTGCTGGTGGGGCGCCTCAAGTTGTCGATCAACGTGCTGCGCGAGGTGCTCGACGGGATGGTCGCCGAGCAGATGGTCGAGGTGGCCTGGCGCGGCGAGTCCGAACTCGACGTGCAGTACCAGCTGACCTCGGTCGGCAAGCTGTGCGCGCTCGAATACCAGGCGCGCTGCCGCTACGCCGGCCCAGCCCCGGTCACGCTGGCGGCCTACCGCGAGGTCGCGCAGCGCCAGTCGTGCCGCCATCCGCAGGCGGCCCACCTGCGCGCCCCCGAGCTGGCCGCCGCGCTGGCCGACGACGGGCTCGAGCCGGCCGTGCGCGACATGATCGGCGCGGCCATGCACGCCGGCCGCCCGCTGCTGCTGTTCGGGCCCTCGGGCAGCGGCAAGACCACGCTGGCGCGCAAGCTCGGGCGCATGCAGCAGGGGGTGGTGGCGGTGCCGTACGCGATCCTGGTCGGCCAGCAGATCATCGCCTTCCACGATCCGGTGGTGCACCAGCCGCCCTCGCCGCTGCTGGCGCGCCAGGCCGAGGAGCGCCGCAGCGTAGACACGCGCTGGGCGCTGTGCCAGCGCCCCGTGGTCCAGGTCGGCGCCGAGCTGACCCCCGACATGCTCGACCTGCGCTACGACGAGGCCGGCGGGGTCTACCACGCGCCGCCGCACTTCATGGCCAACGGCGGCATGCTCGTGGTCGACGACCTGGGCCGCCAGCGCATGTCGAGCGGCGATTTGCTCAACCGCTGGACCGGGCCGCTCGACCTCGGCGTCGACCAGCTGACCATGCACGGCGGGCACAAGGTCAGCGTGCCGTTCGACGCCACCCTGGTGCTGGCGACCAACCTGGCGCCCCATCTGCTGCTTGACGACTCGTTCCTGCGCCGGATCGGCTACAAGGTCCACATCGGCCCGCTCAGCGAGGCCAGCTACCGCAACCTGTTCCGCCACCAGTGCCGCGGCATGCGCATCGTGTTCGACGAGGCCGTGCTCGACCACCTGGTCAAGCGCCTGCATGCGGCCACCGGCAAGGCGCTGCTGGCGAGCTACCCGCGCGAGCTGCTCGGGCGCATCGACGACTTTGCCGGCTACACCGGCATCGCCCCCCGCCTGACCGTGGCCGCCCTCGAGCAGGCCTGGGTCAGCATGTTCGCCGGCGGCACCGCCGGCGCCGCCTCACCGTCGCAGCCGCCGGCCCAGTTCAAGGCCGTCGCCAGCGACATCCTGTCGGAGAAGATCTGATGAAAAACAAGCGCGCACTGATCATGATGGGGGTGGCGGTCCTGCTCGGACTGGTCGCCGTACTGCTGGCTTCACGCTGGCTGATCACGCAGTCGGCTGCCAACAGCAGCCAGATCGTGGTCGCCGCGACCGACGCCACGCTCGGCCAGCGGCTCACGCTCGACATGCTCAAGCTGAGTGACTGGCCGGCCGACAACCTGCCCAAGGGGGCGAGCACGGACATGAAGGCATTCGACGGCCGCGTGCTCAACGCGAGCGTCCAGCGCGGCGACCCTTTGAGCGAGGCCAAGCTGGCTCCGCTCGGCACCCTGGGCGGTCTGTCGGCCCTGATCACCGAGGGCAAGCGCGCCATCACGGTGCGCGTCAACGACGTCATCGGCGTGGCCGGCTTCGCGCTGCCGGGCAACTACGTCGATATCATCGTGCACACCGAGCGCGAGGAGACGGCGCAGGACGGCAACAGCGGCCACCGGGTCGACCGCCACATCTCCAAGATCGTGCTCGAACGGATACTGGTGCTGGCGGTCGCGCAAGAGGTCAGCCGCGACGACACCAAGCCGCGCGTGGTCAACGCCGTCACGCTCGAGGTCACCCCCGAGCAGGCCGAGCAGCTCGACCTGGCGCGCGGCGTGGGCAGCCTGTCGCTGGCGCTGCGCAACCAGGTCGACCCGAATTCGACCCCGACCGAGGGCGCCACCAAGCGCTCGCTGTTGTTCGAGGACAAGCCAGCCGCGCCGGTGGTGGCGGTCGCCGCCGCGCCCAAGCCGGCCCCGCGCGCCAGGCGCGCGGTGGTGCACAAGGTGGCCGCGCCGCCCCAGCCCCAGCGCGAGTGCATCAGCGTCATCGCCGGCACCCAGATTTCACAAGAGTGCTTCTGATCTTTCAAAGTTTCGATTTCACTGGGATGAGCGACATGAAAAAATGCGCCACACAAGGGCAGGTCACACGCGCTGTCAACCTTTGCGCGGTCGGATTGGCGCTGTCGGGCGCCCTCGGCGGCGCCGCGCTGGCGGCGCCGGCGCCCGAGGCCGCGCGGCCGCAGGCCGATCGCGGCGGGCTCGGCCTGCGCTGCACCGGCCAGGCCGCCACGCCGGGCAAGATGGCCCTGCACATCGGCAAGTCGAGCATGCTGCGCATGCCGGCCGCCGTGCTCCACCGCAGCGTCGGCAATCCGAACGTGGTGCAGGCCATGCTGGTCGCGCCCGACACCATGTATGTGCTCGGGGTCGACGTCGGCGCGACCAACATGATGTTGCAGGACAAGTCCGGCCAGTGCAGCGTGATCGACATCGTGGTCTCGGTCGACCCGGGCACGCTGCAGGCGTCGCTGGCGGCCATCATGCCCGAGGAGCGCGACATCCGGGTGGTCTCGGCGGCCGATTCGCTGGTGCTGACCGGCACCGTGAGCGACGCCGCCGCCGCCGCCCGCGCCTACGAGCTGGCCTCGGCCTTCGTGCGCCGCCCGCTCAAGCCTGCCAACAAGAAGAGCGACGAGGCCGGCGAGGGCGAGCCGGCCGCCACCGGCACCGGCCTCAACAACATCCGCGTGGTGAACATGCTCAGCGTCAGCGCGCCGCAGCAGGTCATGCTCGAGGTCAAGATCGCCGAGGTCTCGAAGTCCCTGCTCGAGCGCCTCGAGGCCGGCGCGACCTTCAGCTTCTCCTCGGGCAGCTGGGCCAGCACGCTGCTGTCGAACTTCCTCACCGGCACCGCCGGCGGCCTGCTCGACATGCGCAAGAGCAATGGCAACCAGCTCACGCTCGAGGCCCAGAAGCAGGACGGCCTGGTGCGCGTGCTGGCCGAGCCGACCATCATGGCCATCAGCGGGCAGGAGGGCAGCTTCCTGGCCGGCGGCAAGATCTTCATCCCGGTCGCGCAGGACAACAACAAGGTCACGCTCGAGGAGAAGGAGTTCGGGGTCGGGCTGCGCTTCACGCCGACCGTGCTGGCCGGCGGGCGCATCAACCTGCGCGTCGCGCCCGAGGTCTCGGAGGTCTCGCGCCAGGGCATCGGCATCACGGCGACCGGCTTCTCGGGCGGCGCGGTGCTGCCTTTGATCACCACCCGGCGCGCCAGCACCACGGTCCAGCTGTACGACGGCCAGAGCTTCGCCATCGGCGGCCTGATCAAGAACAACTTCGTCACCAACCTCAAGGGCCTGCCGCTACTCGGCGAGATCCCGGTGCTCGGCGCGCTGTTCCGCAGCACCGACTTCCAGCAGGACCGCACCGAGCTCGTGTTCGTCGTCACGGCGCGCCTGGTCAAACCGCTGCCTCCCGACTACGCGCTGCCGACCGACGCGGTGGCCGCGCCGAGCCGCGCGGAATTGTTCCTCGGCGGAAGGCTCGAAAGCGGGGCAGCGCCCGCCGCCAAGGCCGCGCCCGGATCGTCCACGCCGTCGCCGGACGGCGCGCGCGGCTTCGAACTGAAATAGGGAGAACACCATGAACACATGCAAACACGCTCGCATCACCTCGGCCCTCGCGCTGGCCTTGGCGGCCGCGCTGTCGGGCTGCGCCGCGCCCGCGCAGGTTGGCTTCGGCGACACGGTGCGCGCCGCGCTCGGCTCGCAGGTGATCGCGCCGGACGCGGCGCGCAACCAGGACCCGGTCAGCGGCATCGACGGGCGCGCCGCGCGCGCGGCCAGCGACAACTACGAGCGCTCGTTCACGACGCCGCAGCCGGCGGCCGCCGGCAGCCTGCTCTCGGGCAGCGCAAAATGAAGCCGGGCGCCGGTGCGCGCGCCCGCGGGCGCCGCCAGGGCGGCACCTTCGCCGTCATGTTCGGTCTGATGCTGGTGGCGCTGATCGGGTTTTTCGGCCTCGCGCTCGACCTGTCGCACATGTACGCGCGCCACACCGAGATGCAACACCTGGCCGACGGCGCCGCGCTGGCGGCCGCGCTCGAACTCGACGGCACCAAGGCCGGGGCCGGGCGCGCGGCCGAGCGGGCCGGCGAGGTGGTCGAGTCGAACCGCTTCAGTTTCCTGCAGCACGCCAAATGGTCGGATGAGGCGATCAGTTTCGCCGGCGCGCCCGACGCGCCCGCGTCCGACTGGACGCCGGCGGCCGCCGTCACCGATGCCAACGCGGGCGCGCTCAAGTTCGCCAGGATCAACACCGCATGGCTCGACGGCAACCCGGGCGCGGTCGAGATCCTCTTCATGCGCGCCATGTCGTCGGCGCTGCCCGAGACGGTGCAGACCGGCGCGAGCGCGGTGGCCGGGCGCATCGGCTCCCAGGTCGGGCCGCTGGCGGTGTGCGCGATCGACAACGTGGCGCTGCGCGGGGTCGACCGCGGCGTCGCGGGCGGCGCCAACAGCTTCGAACTGGTCGAGCACGGCTTCCGGCGCGGGGTCGGCTACAACCTGCTCGCGCTCAACCCGACCGGCCCGCTGCCGCTCAATTTCCTGATCAACCCGGTCGACTTCCCGGGCCGGCCCAACGACGCGGCCAACCTGGCGCCGGCGGCCGCGCGCCCCTACGCCTGCAGCGGCACCATCCACGCGCCGCGTGTGACCGGGAACAACACCCTTTACGTGGCCGCGGGCTTTCCGACGGCGCTGCTCGACGCGCTCAACACGCGCTTCGGCACAGATCCGGCCGGAAACATCTGCGACGCGACCTTCGCCGGACCGGATGCCAACGTCAGGGCCTACAGCGGCAACGATGCGGCCTGGATGACGCCGAGACCGACCCTGATCAGCGCCAGATCGCTGACGACGGCGGCGCCGGCCAGACTGCTGACCGTGGCCGACGCCGCCGGCCCCGCGCTTACCAGCACCGACTACGGCGTGCTTTGGTCGTTCGCCAAGGCAGTCAGGTACAAGGCGAGCAGCCCGGACGGGGTCGGCACCGCGTTCAGTCGTACCAATTGGCCGAATCTGTATCCGGTGTCCGACGGCCTTGCCAGTACCAACGAGGTCACGCTGCCGTATGCGAAGCTGTTCGGACAGTACTACCTGAAGCCGACGGCGCCGCAGGTCGGATTGAGCAACCGCCGCGTGCTCAACGTGCCCTTGCTCTCCTGTCCAGTGGCCGGCGCCGGCGCGACCGTGCTCGGGATCGGCAAGTTCATGCTGACGGCGCCGGCCGACGCCGCCGTGCCCGCGCTGTACGCCGAGTTCGGCGGGCTGGTGCGGGAGGCCTCGGTCTCGTCCACCGCGGCGTTGTTCAAATGAGCGCCGCCGTCCGCCTCCAGCGCGCGCGGCGCGCGCGCGGCGCCAAAGGCTCGGTCGCGATCGAGCTCGCGCTGATCATCCTGCTGACGTTTTTCCTGATCCCGGTGGTGATCATGTACGGGCGCGCCTTCATGTATTACAGCGCCATGAAGCAGGCCTCGCACGATGCCGCGCGCTTCATGGCGACGATGCCGCTGGCGCAGATGCTGGTGACCGAGCGCGAGGAGGCGGTCGAGGTGGTCGCCAACCAGATGATAAGGCGCGCGCTTGCCGCGGCCGGCATCAAAGCGTCGGAGATCACAGCGGTCCAGATCCTGTGCGACAACCCGGACACGTCGGTGACCTACTGCAACGTGGCCGCGACGGGCGACCCGAAACCGCTCGCCGTCACCGTCGTGATCAATGTCAAGTACGACTACTCGCTGTACGGCGAGATCGTCCAGGATTTTTTGCTCGGCAAGCCGAACTTCAAGATCAACGCCGAAACCACCGTTCCGTATGCGAACTGACAGCGCCAAGAGGTTATCTGTGATGCGTACACCCTTCCGCCGGCGCAAGCTGGAGCGCGGCATCGCCGCCGTCGAGTTCGCGCTGTGCGCGGTCGCGTTTTTCGCGTTCATGGGCGCGCTGGTCGAGACGGCGCGCGTGGTTTACCTGGTCAACACGATGGGCGAGGTGGCGCGGCGCGGCGCGCGCATGGCCGCCGTGACCAACTTCTGCGACAAGAACGCGCTCGCCGCGCTGCGGCTCGAGGCCGTGTTCGGCGGCAGCCTGCCGGCGGCCGACAACATCACCGACAAGAGCGTGGCGATCTCCTACCTGCAGGCCGACGCCAGCACCCCGGTGGCGGCGCTGCCGGCCTCGCCGGAGCAGAACCTGTCGAACTGCACCGTCAACGCGACGGCGCCGAACTGCATCCGCTTCGTGCGCGTGCGGGTGTGCCGGCCCGGCACCGACTGCGCCAGGATCGGCTACCTGCCCTGGTTGCCGGTCACCGATCTGATGCCCGCCGGCGGCATCCCGCTGTCCGACTTCACCACCGTCACGCCGGCCGAGAACTTCGGCTACCGGCCGGACGCGGCGAGCGCCTGCAGCGGCTAAGCGCGGGGCGTGCGCGCCCACACCACCCGAACCGACAACAGGGCCACAACGAGGACACTGATGAAAGCATTGATCATTACACGCGACACCCAATTGCAGGCCGAGATCGCATCCCAGGGCGCCGCCCGCGTGCCGCCGCTGGCCGTGGCGGCGGCCTATCCGGGCATGCGCGATGCGCTCGAGCGCCCGGTGCCCGACAATCCGCACCTGGTGGTGCTCGACGCGAGCGAGGTCGAGCCGGCCGACGCCGACCTGCTCGAGCGGCTCGCCAAGCACTATCCGCGCTCGTGCTTCATGCTGCTCACGCGCGAGAACCAGCAGGAGCTGCTGATCCGCGCCATGCGCGCCGGGGTGCGCGAGGTGCTGCCGCTGCCGCTGGTGCACAAGGCCTTCCACGAGGCGCTCGACCGGGTCGCCGCGGCGGCCGGCATGAGCGCCATGCGCGACGGCAAGGTGCTCGCCTTCATTTCGTGCAAGGGCGGCAGCGGTGCCACCTTCATCGCCACCAACTTCGGCTACGCGCTGGCCACGCTGGCCGGCAAGAAGGTGCTGCTGATCGACCTGCACGGCCAGTTCGGCGACGCCGCCCTGTACATCTCGGACCAGAAGCCGACCATGAACCTGGCCGACGTGTGCGGCCAGATCGCGCGCGTGGACGGCCCCTTCCTCGAGTCGTGCCTGGTCCACATCACGCCCGGCTTCGGGGTGCTGGCGGCGGCCGACGACCCGGCCCACGGGGCCGAGCTCAAGCCCGAGCAGATGGACGCCATCCTGCGCGTGGCGCGCCACCACTACGACTACATCGTGCTCGACGTCGGGCGCCACATCGACGCCATCTCGCTGCGCGCGCTCGACAACGCCGACGCCATCTACCCCGTGCTGCAGCAGGGCCTGCCCGACATCCGCGACGGGCGCCGCCTGCTCGACATCTTCCGCTCGCTCGGCTACCCACCCGAGAACACGCGCCTGATCGTGAACCGCTACGACAAGGGCGGCAAGCTGCGCCTGCAGGACCTGCAGACCGCGCTCGGCGCCGAGATCGCGCACACCATGCCCAACGACTACCTGTCGGTGACCGATTCGGTCAACCAGGGGGTGCCGGTGATGCAGCTGGCGCGCGGCAGCGCGGTGGCGCGCAGCCTGGCCGATTTCGTCGAGCTGGTGACCGCGCACCGGGTGCCCGAGACGCGCGGCCTGTTCGACCGCCTGTTCGGCCGCGCAGACGCCGATGCATAACCCACCGGAGACCGAGATGACCCTACGCCAACGCCTGACGGCGACCGAGGAGGCGCGCGCGCCGGCCCCGCTGGCGGCCGAGCCGGCCCGCCACGCCTACCAGGACCTCAAGAAGAACATGCACCATATGATCCTCGACCGGATCGACCTCGAGCGCCTCAAGCGCCTCACGGCGGAGCAGTTCAAGCACGAGCTGGCGCTTCTGATCCAGCGCATCATCGAGGAGGAGCGCATCGTCCTCAACCAGAACGAGCGCCACAACCTGGTGCTCGACATCCAGCACGAGATGCTCGGGTTCGGACCGCTCGAGGCGCTGCTGGCCGACCTCACCGTCTCCGACATCCTGGTCAACACCTACGCCAAGGTGTACGTCGAGCGCCAGGGCCGGCTCGAGCTGACCGACGTCACCTTCCACGACAACGCGCACCTGATGAAGATCATCGAGAAGATCGTCTCGCGGGTCGGGCGCCGGGTCGACGAGTCGAGCCCGATGGTCGACGCGCGCCTGGCCGACGGCTCGCGCGTGAACGCGATCATTCCGCCGCTGGCGGTGGACGGCCCGATCCTGTCGATCCGGCGCTTCTCCGCCACCCCGCTGACGGTGGCCGACATGCTCACCTTCAAGAGCGTGACCCCGCCCATGGTGCAGGTGCTGCAGGCGCTGGGGCAGGCCAAGATCAACATCCTGATCTCGGGCGGCACCGGCAGCGGCAAGACCACTTTGCTCAACCTGTTGTCGGGCTTCATCCCGTCGGACGAGCGCATCGTCACGATCGAGGACGCGGCCGAGCTGCAGATGCGCCAGCCGCACGTGGTGCGGCTCGAGACGCGCCCGCCCAACATCGAGGGCAAGGGCGAGGTCACCCAGCGCGCGCTGGTGCGCAACGCGCTGCGCATGCGGCCCGACCGCATCATCCTCGGCGAGGTGCGCGGGGCCGAGGCGCTCGACATGCTGCAGGCGATGAACACCGGCCACGAGGGCTCGCTCGCGACGATCCACTCGAACGCGCCGCGCGACGCCCTGGCGCGGCTCGAGAACATGGTCGGCATGGCCGGCGTGACGCTGACCGCGCGCGCCACGCGCCAGCAGATCTGCTCGGCCATCACGGTGGTGCTGCAGGTGACGCGCCTGACCGACGGCACGCGCAAGCTGGTGAGCATGCAGGAGATCACCGGGATGGAGGGCGAGGTCATTGCGATGCAGGAGATCTTCCGCTTCGAGCAGACCGGGGTCGACGCCGGCGGCAAGGTGCTCGGGCAGTTCCGCGCCAACGGGGTGCGCCCGCGCTTCGCCGACCGCCTGCGCATGTTCGGCGCCCCGGTGCCCGACAACTGCTTCGACCCCTCGCGCATCTACGAATAGCGCCGGGGCGGTGGTTGGCGTGTGGCCCGCGGTAGGCCGCGCGGCTGCGGCGTTCTCGGGCTTGTTTTTAGGTTTCGGCTTAAAGCGGGAGGTAGCATGGATCTGGTGTTCGGAAGTTTCATGGTGATGCTGTTCGCGGCGACCAGCCTGCTGGTCGAGGGCGCCTTCCTGTGGTGGAGCGGCACCCACGGCGGCGCGGCGCAGCGCGTCAACCGCCGCCTCAACCTGATGACCGGCGGGGTCGACGCGCACAGCGAGCGCATCTCGATCCTCAAGCAGCGCCGCTTCGCCAGGGGCGAACTGGGCAACAGCCTGCTGCAGAGGGTCGGCCTGCTGCGGCGGCTCGACCACCTGATGGTGCATGCCGGCCTGCCGTGGTCGGTGGCGCAGTTCCTGGCCTGGTCTGCCGGCCTGGGCGTGCTCGGCTTTACACTGGCGCTCCTGTGGGCCGGCCCGCCCGCGCCCAAGTACGTCGTCGCGATCATCTTCATGTGCCTGCCGCTGGCGATGGTGCGGCGCGCGCGCCGGCTGCGCCTGCACACGATCGAGCGCCAGCTGCCCGAGGCCGCCGACTTCCTCGCGCGCGCCCTGCGCGCAGGCCATTCGTTCACCAACGTGCTGGCGATGGTCGGCTCGGAGCTGCCCGAGCCGCTGGCGGGCGAATTCCGCACCGCCAACCAGGAGATCAACTACGGCGTCCCGCTCAACGAGGCGCTGCAGAACATGGCCGAGCGCATCCCGCTGGCGGACCTGCGCTACCTCGTCATCGCGGTGCTGATCCAGCGCGAGTCGGGCGGCAATTTGGCCGAAATCCTCGGCAGCATCGCCCACATCATCCGCGAGCGCCTCAAGCTGATCGCGCAGGTGCGGGTGCTCTCGGCCGAGGGCCGGATGTCGGCCTGGATCCTCGGCCTGCTGCCGTTCTGCGTGATGTTCGCCATGCAGCTGTCCAACCCCAAGTACATCAGTCTGTTGTGGACCGACCCGGTCGGCGTAAAGCTGCTGTGGTACGGGGCCGCCATGCTGGTGGTCGGCGTGCTGTGGCTGCGCCGAGTCATCCGGATCCACGTTTAGGAGAGCGTCGATGCAAGCTTCACACCTGATTTTCCTGGCCTTCGTTTTCGTGGTCGTGATCGTGCTGGTGCTCGTCGCGATGGCGGTGTTCGCGCCGGGCGCGCTGCGCGAGCGCCTCGCCAGCGTCGAGGGCAAGTCCGAGCCAAGCGCGCTCGATGCCAACGGCTGGGTCGAACGGGTGGCCAAGGTGGCGCAGCCGTTCAGCCGCCTCTCGCTGCCCGAGGAGGGCTGGGAGAAGTCGGCCCTGCGCACCCGCTTCATGACCGCCGGCCTGCGCAATCCGGCCGCGCCGGCGCTCTATTTCGGCGCCAAGAGCGTGCTGGCGCTGGCCACGCCGGCGTTCATCGCGTTCGGCCTGATAGCGGCCGGCTCGAAGGTGGCCGGGGCGCAGTTCATGTTCGTGCTGCTGCTTGGCGCGGCGATGGGCTACTACCTGCCCAACGTGGTGCTGGGCCGGCTGGCCGAGCGCCGCCGGCGCGAGATCTTCGAGAACATCCCCGACGCGCTCGACCTGCTCACTGTGTGCGTGGAGGCCGGCCTTAGCCTCGAGCGCGCGCTCATCAAGGTGGCCGGCGAAATCCACATCAAGAGCCTGGTGCTGGCGCAGGAGCTGCAGCTGGTGCTCATGGAGATGCGGGCCGGCTTCACGAAGGAGAAGGCGCTGCGCAATTTCGCCCTGCGCAGCGGGGTCGAGGACGTCGACACCCTGGTCGCGATGATGATCCAGTCCGAGCGCTTCGGCACCAGCATGGGCGACTCGCTGCGGGTCCACTCCGACAACCTGCGCACCAAGCGGCGCATGATCGCCGAGGAGTGCGCGGCCAAGATCGGCCTCAAGCTGCTGTTCCCGCTCATTTTCTGCATCTTCCCGATCCTGCTGATGGTGTTGCTCGGCCCGGCCGGGATCCAGATCGGACGCACCCTGCTGCCCGCGATGGGCGGCACGAATTGAACCCTCACAGGAGAATGCCATGCGAACCACCCTCAAACGGCTAAGCGTGATCGGCGCCGGCGCCATGCTGCTCGCCTGCGCCGACCTCGGCCGGCGGCTGCCCCAGAACGCGGCGCACGCGCCGGACCAGGGCGCGCGCTTGTCTGCCGACGACGCCTACGTGCTCGGGCGCCAGCACCACATCGCCGGGCGTGCCGCGCCGGCGGCGCGCTACTACCAGGCCGCGCTGGCGTCCGGCCCCGGCCATGTCAACGCGCGCAACGGCCTGGCCACGCTGCTCGCCGAGCGCGGCGAATTCAGACAGGCGATCGCCATCTGGCAGGCGCTGACGGCCGACACGGCGCGCGCGTCCGGCGCCGGCGCCGCCTTCCTGTTCAGCAATCTGGGCTACGCCCACCTTCTCAGCGGCGACTACGAGCCGGCATTGACGGCGCTCGAGAAGGCGTGCGTGCTCGACCCGCTCAACGCGCGCGCGTGGCGGCACATGGGCGGCGCGCTGGCCAAGCTGGGGCAGGGCGGGCGCGCCGAGCTCATGTACAAGCAGGCGCGCGCCCTCGAAAAGCACGACTTCAAGGCCGACATCCGGGCCGTCGGGCCGCGCGCCGGCGCCGTGGCGGCGGGACCGGGCGAAGGCCGGGCCGGCCAGCACTGGGCCAGCACCGAGTTGCGCCAGACCAGCGCCGGCGTGTTCGAATTGCACCGGGTCGGGGCCGGTTCCGGCGCGGCGGCCATGCCGGCGACGAGCGCCGCCAGGGTGGACTTGTTGCCGCCGGTTGCCGCGCTTGTGCCCGCGGCGGCGTCGGCCGCGTCCGCCGCGCGGGACGGGGCGCGGCACACATTGGAGATTCGCAACGGCAACGGTGTG
Organism: Massilia glaciei; assembly: GCF_003011895.2. GTDB lineage: Bacteria > Pseudomonadota > Gammaproteobacteria > Burkholderiales > Burkholderiaceae_D > Telluria_A > Telluria_A glaciei. The sequence goes on from NZ_PXWF02000042.1 coordinate 65,720, forward strand.
ACCGGCATGGCGCGCGCCCTGGGCCGCCGCATCGACGGCGCCGAGGTGCGGGTGGTGCGCCTGTCGAACCATCCCGGCTATGGCGTGCGGAAAACGCGGGTCGAATACCAGAGCGGGTTGCGCGAGGCCGCGCGGCAACTGGCCGGGCGCTTCGGGCCGGCCGCGCTGGTCGAGGTCGACGGCGAAAGGCGCGCCGACATGCGGCTCGTGATCGGGCGCGACCGGATGCCGGGCAAGCTGGCGCGTAAGAAGGCGGAGGAGGTGGCGGAGCTGGTCGCCAAAATGGACTCGCCTCGGTAGCCGCCGGTTTCGCAGCCGCCCGGTTCGTTTGGTGCACATCAAGCGGCACCGCCGGGCGCACGCGACAATGGGTTTGATCACCTACAACCCCTGGAGCCAACACATGACCCTCGCAAAACGTATCACCACCATTTTGTCCGCCTTCCTGATCGCTGCGCTGGTCGCCTGCGCGCCGACCGCCACGCGCGAAGGAACGGGCCAGTACATCGACGACACCATCATCACGAGCAAGGTCAAGGCGGCGCTCGCGGCCGACCCCGACGTGAAGGCGACCGAAGTCAATGTCGAGACCTTCAAGGGCGATGTGCAGCTCAGCGGCTTTGTCAGTTCCCCGGAACACGTGCAAAAAGCCGTGGAGCTGACGCGCAACATCGAGGGCGTCAAGTCGGTCAAAAACGACATGCGCATCAAATAGCAACAAGTGGCAACAGCCGTAAAAAAGCCGCCCCGAGGAGGGGCGGCTGTCGTTGGCGCGCGCCTTATTGCCAGCTGACGCTGCCCAGTCCGCGCGCCGACGCGTTGCGCGCGGCCGGCTTGCCGTACACGGTGGCCGAACCGAGGCCGTTGAGGCTCAGATTGGCCGAATTTTTCGCGTACACCGTGGCGCTGCCAAGTCCTGTCATGTTCAGTTCGACGGCGTCGGCGCGCAACTGCTGCGCGTTGAGGCTGCCCACCCCGCCCATCGTCGCGTGCAACATCTTGCTGTTGCCATTGATCGCGATGCGGCCCGCGCCCTGCAGGTCGAGTTCGATGCGCTCGCTCGCGCCCGCGTTGAGCGTCATGCTGCCGACCCCGCCAAGATTGGCGTCGATGTGCTTGTAGCTGCCGGTGTGCGTGATGGCGCCGGCGCCGTCGAGCGTGAGCTTGATGCGCTCGCCCGAAAAGCCGCTGACCTCGGCCGATCCCACGCCGTGCGAAGCGAGCTCGCTCATGTTCGGCAAGGTCAGCTCGGCGCGCAACTCGGGTTTGCCGCGGCCCCAGCGGAAACCGCCTCCGCGACCGGTATCGATCTGCAAGGTGTCGCCTTGCTGCGACACCGACACCTTCGCCAGCGTCTCCTTGTCGCCGTACAGCACCAGCGACGGCGCGTGACCCTGTTTCATGCGCAAGTTGATCACTCCGCCGAGCTTGACCTTGATGGCGCGCGCGTCGACCGCGCGCGCCTCGCTAAGCGTGTCCGATGCGATGGCCGCGGCGCTGCCGGCGGCGAAGGTGGCGGCGAATACGGCGGTGCAAAATACTTTGTTCATGAGGGTCTTTCCGGTCGGTGCGGCGGTTGAGGGCGGTGCGGAATCAGTCGGCCAGCTGGGCTTTTTGGGCCGCCGTCAGGCGCTTGGCGGTGACGTGCACGACCATCATGTTGGCGTCGGCGCCCGCCGGCACGCTGACCGGCGCGGCATTGCGCGCGGCAGGTACGGCCGCCGTTGCGAGGGTGGTCACCGAGACCAGGCCGATGGCGATGATAAAGATGGCTTCCATGTTTTTTGCGATGTTCATTGTGAGCTCCTGGTGGCATTAGTGCGTTGGGTTGAGTGAACTATAGCCAAGGCCCAACGCGGCAACTATCGGAATGCGATGAAGTGCCGGTTTTGCGGGCTGGAGGGTCGAAAACCGGCGCAAAGGAGCGTTTGGCCGGCGTTCCCGGCGCGGCTGCGGGGCCGCCCGCCAAGTTGCGGTAGCGGCGCGGGAAAACTGCTTCTACCGATTCGGGACAGCGCTTGCTGATGAGTACCAGCGTTCTTGTTTGCACTAGGCAATTGCGTTAGCATTGATTTAACAACAGGGTCCTTTCATAAAATTCCAACAGGCGGAACCATGCATCCAGCATTCAGAAACACGTTGGCGGTGAGCGCCGGATTTGGGATTGGCAGCGTTGTTAACATGGGACTTATCGCGATTGGCGGGAGCATCATCGCACCGCCGCCCGGCACCGATACCGGCACGATCGACGGCTTGAAGGCCGCCATGCTGCTGTTCGAGCCGAAACATTTTATCTTTCCATTTTTAGCCCATGCGCTCGGCACCCTCGTCGGCGCGGCCGCCGCGGCCAGGATCGCGGCCAGTTTCAGAATGCAACTGGCGCTCGGCATCGGCGTCCTGTTCCTCGCGGGCGGGATAGTGGCGGTGATGATGCTGCCGGCACCCGCATGGTTCGACGCCCTCGACCTGACCGGCGCCTATTTGCCGATGGCGTGGATCGGTTGGAAACTCGCCACGCGCAAAACGCGATGAAGGATTCGGCCGGGCCTACAAGCAGCCTTCCGCCCCGGAAAGCGGGACCGCGGCGGATTTTGTTGTACGCATTCGCGACGCTGGTCCTCGCTGCGGTCGTCGCCATCATCGTGGCCGGCGACAGGCTCAGCGATCCGGTCTTGAGAACGATCGGCAGCGCACCGCCGGACATGCATGCCGCCCCGGCGCTGATATCGGTGGCGGCCGGGGAATCGGTTGCCGGTTGGTTTGTGCGAGGTGTACCGGGGCGGGGAGCGGTACCTCTTTTGCACGGGGTGCGAAGCGACCGGCGCCAAATGGCCGCGCGCGCGAGGTTCCTGACGAAGGCCGGCTATGCGGTCATGCTGATCGACTTGTCCGCGCAAGGCGAGAGTTCGGCAGGACGGATAACGTTCGGCGTCCGGGAGTCGGTCGGGGTCAAGGCCGCCTTGGAATACCTGCGCGGCGAGCTACCGGACGAACAGCTCGGTGTCATCGGCGTTTCGCTTGGCGCCGCCGCGTTCGTGATGGCCCACGCGGCCCCGGCCCTCGATGCGGTGGTGCTTGAATCCATGTACGCGACCATCGAGGACGCCGTTGAGGATCGCCTTGCGATCCGGCTCGGCACGCCGGGAAGGATGCTGTCGCCGCTGCTTCTATGGCAATTGCCTATCCGCCTCGGGGTGTCTGCGGACCAGATGCGTCCGCTCGAACACATGGGCGGATTGTCATCGCCTTTGCTCATCGCGTCGGGTATGCTCGACAGGCACACCCCGTTCGGCGAAACCGAACGCCTGTTCGAGGCGGCCAATGCGCCGAAGGAGTTGTGGCTGGTACGCGGCGCGAAGCATGTTGATCTGCGCGCCTTCGCGCCGCAGGACTACGAGGCAAGGATACTGGCATTTCTGATAAAACATATGGCAGGGAGCGATGGCCGCGCGGAGTCACGTACCGGATCGGTGCCGCGAATGCAAAAAGGGTCACCTGCCGAAGCGGTAACCCCCTGATTTTCTTGATAAATTCTGGTGCCGACTGCCGGTTTCGAACTGGCCACCTGATGATTACAAATCCGTATTCAAGAATTGGCGACAACAATTCAGAATAAATTAAAGTAGTTAAATCAGATGGTTACATTGACCTGTCTTTTTTCGGCAGCCCCATACTGCGCCACTTTACTCTCTCCTAGTGTCCCGCCGTTGTCCCAGTGACGCACGACTTCCACAATTGCCTTGTTCTTGGTGTGATGCCTGCGCACAATTCCCCGCTAAGGCGACCGTGAGATGCCTCGAACTGGTCCACCTATTCGATGCAGGAATGATTGCCTCTTGCCGGGGAGAGGTGGATGTACAAAAGATGCGCTTGCTGAACCAGGACCGCTTCCTGGAAGATACTTGACACCGCAATGGCAGTGGCCTGCTGTGCCGCCTGCCTGGCATGGTCCTGACCGTGGCGTTCCCCAAGGGTTCGTGATCCCTATGTTCGGCCTTAACAAGAAGGAGGTGCGCTGCGCCTCGTGGACAGCATCCCGCACGCCCTGCTTGCCAAGCTGCCACCGGACACCTTCTAAAGGCGCGCGCGAAACCACGCCGCCAGCGCCGCCTCCGGCATGGTCCCTGCCGCCACCGCCAACACGACCGTGATCGCCTCGGCCGGCTCGAACGCCAGCGTCGCCCCGTTCAGGCGCAGAAACAGACGCGCCGCCAGCCAAGCGGTGCGCTTGTTGCCGTCGCTGAAACCGTGGCAACTGGCAAGGCCGTGGCAGTAGGCGGCCGCCAATTCGGCCGCATCCGGCGCCGGCTCACCGTACAATTCGCGCATGGCGGGGCGTTCCAGCGCCGCCTTGACCGCGTTCAGGTCGCGCACGCCGTCGAGCCCGCCGTGTTCGGCCAATTGGGCGTCGTGCATGGCCAGCACCACGTCCTCGCGCACCCACACCCAAGCTGTCATTTGGCCAGTACGCGCAGGATCTCCCGGTCTTCGCGCATGATTTGCTCGGCTATCTCCATCTGCCGCCCGAATTCCGGGTTGTAGGCGGTGATCCGCAGCGCCCCGTCGGGGGCTTCGGTCAGGTAGATCGTGTCGCCCTTTACGATGTTGAGCTTGGTCTTGGCCTCCTTGTTCAAGATGAACCCTTCCGAGCCGCCCACCGTGGTTAGTTTAAATTGCATCATCGCGCGCTCCTCCTATATAAGAAAAATTATATAGCCAACGGGCGACGGCCGCAAGCGCACTTGATGTGCCTCGTGTGTGCCTATTTGCTAACCCACAAAACCCCGCCTGAGCGCGCGCGAGCCGATACCGCTGTTGGCGCCGACACCAAATTGACCCACAGCGCCGATTGCGCCTGACCCTGGCGCTGTCGTCGGGAGCCGCATGGCGCCTGCGTTTGCGCGAATTCGCCTGGGTCAACGAATTTCGGCCGCCTGGGTCAATTTGGCGTCGGCGCCAACAGGTAGGCCATCCTTGCATCCGGATGGTCATTTTGTGCGTGCCCGAAGGGGTCTTTACGTAGGTGGCCATGGTGCCTCAAAAGCTGGTGGGTGTACCGCTAGTGTACTTCTGGCGACCACAAATGCAAACGCCTTACGTAATGGATTACGTAAGGCGTTGATTTTATTACTAAATTCTGGTGCCGACTGCCGGTTTCGAACTGGCCACCTGATGATTACAAATCAACTGCTCTACCAAATGAGCTAAGTCGGCAAAACTACTAGGCCCGAATTATACCGCTATTTGATTCGGGTAAGCGTCGGGCGCCCGCCTTTTTTGGGCGGCTCGTCGTTGTCGTCGGCGACACGCGACACCGGCGCAGGCGCCGCGGCCAAGGCCGGCGCGCTCGGCACCGCTGACAGGGCCGGCGCCGCCTCTACCGCCGGGGCCGCCCCCGCCTGCGGTTTCTCGGCCGCGGTCTCGGTCACCTCGAACGCCATGCCCTGGCCGTTCTCGTTGGCGTAGATCGCCAGCACGTTGTGCACAGGCACGTAAAGCTCGCGCGAGACGCCGCCGAAGCGGGCGTTGAAGCGGATCGCATCGTTGTCCATCTTCAGGCCCGAGGTGGCGCCGAAGCTGATGTTGAGGACGATTTCGCCCTTTTTCACATACTCCATCGGCACCGTCGTGGCGGCGTCGACCTTGACTGCGAGGTAGGGCGTGAAGCCGCTGTCGGTGCACCACTCGTAGATGGCGCGCAGCATGTAGGGCTTGGTTGAGATGTCTGACATTGGTTCTATGGCTGGTGATGGAAGTTGCACGCCAGTTTACTGTGAATTGCCTTGCGGCGTCAGAAAACTGTCGTGCAACCGGGCCGCGCGGGCCGCAGGGACTGCGATCAATACTGAATCAAACGCAAAATCAACGACGCATGACCTTTTCGGACGGCGTCAGCGCCTCGATGTAGGCCGGGCGCGAGAAGATGCGTTCGGCGTACTTCATCAGCGGCGCGGCCGTCTTCGACAACTCGATGCCGTAGTGGTCCAAGCGCCACAGCAGCGGCGCGACCGCCACGTCGAGCATCGAGAACTCGTCGCCGAGCATGTACTTGTTCTTGAGGAACAGCGGCGCGAGCGTGGTCAGGCGGTCGCGGATCTCCGCGCGCGCCTTGTCGTGGCTCTTGTCGTTGGCCTTGGCGCGCTCGCTCTCGAGCACGTGCACGTGGACGAACAATTCCTTCTCGAAATTGAACAGCATCAGCCGCGCGCGCGCGCGCATCAAAGGGTCGGCCGGCATCAGTTGCGGATGCGGGAAGCGCTCGTCGATGTATTCGTTGATGATGTTCGACTCGTACAGGATCAGCTCGCGCTCGACCAGGATCGGCACCTGGCCGTACGGGTTCATGGTCGAGATGTCTTCTGGCTTGTTGAACAGGTCGACGTCGCGCACTTCGAAGTCCATGCCTTTTTCAAACAGGACCAGGCGGCAACGTTGGGAGAATGGGCACGTGGTGCCGGAGTAGAGAACCATCATTGTTATAGTTCCTTAGAAACAAAGGGGTGACACGACCAGCGCACCACCCCGAAATGATTGCCCGCCGTGGCGGGCAATGAATGAACGCGTGCTGATATTGCTTACTTTACTTCTTTCCAGAACGACGCGTTGAGGCGCCAGGCCAGCAGGACGAACACCGACAGGAACAACAGCACCCACACGCCGAGGCGTTTGCGCGTGCCCTGCGCCGGTTCCGCCATCCAGCCCAGATAGGCGACCAGGTCGGCCGTCGCGGTGTCGAACTCGGTCGCCGTCATGCTGCCCGGCGTCACCTGCTCGTAGCCGGCGAAGGTGTGCACGGTTTTCTTCGCATCATGCGGATCTTTCCCGTCGACCATCTTGATCGTGCGCACACCTTGCAGCTCCCACATCACGTGCGGCATCGCGACGTTCGGCACCAGGCGGTTGTTCCAGCCGGTTGGCGTGGCCTCGTCCTTGTAGAAGGTGCGCAGGTAGGTGTACAGCCAGTCCGGGCCGGAGCCGGCCGGCGAGGCCTTGGCGCGCGCGATCACCGACAGGTCGGGCGGCACCACGCCGAACCACTGCTTGGCGTCGGCCGGACGCAGCGCGGTGGTCATCATGTCGCCCGTCTTCTCGCTCGTGAACAACAGGTTGGCCTTGATTTGCTCGTCCGTCAGGCCGAGGTCCTTGAGGCGGTTGTAGCGCATCGACGAGGCCGAGTGGCAGTTGAGACAATAGTTGACGAACAGCTTGGCGCCGTGTTGCAGCGAGCTCAGGCCGGCGCGTTCGGGCGCCTTGTCGAGGGCGATGCCGCCCTCGGCGGCGCCGGCCAGCGCCGGCAGCAATGCCAGCATGGCGATCAGTTTTTTCGCGAAATTCATGTAAATGTCCTTTTGCTGTGATGTCGTATTAGTGCGGATGGAACGTCACGCGGGTCGGCACGGTCTTGAATGTGCCCATCGCGCTCCACCATGGCATCAACAGGAAGAAGCCGAAATACAGCAGCGTGCACAGCTGCGAAACGAGGGTCTTCATTTCGGACGGCATTTGCGTGCCGAGGTAACCGAGGGTCAGGAACGAGACGAAGAACGCGGCGTAGATCCAGGTATGGAAGTCCGGACGGTAGCGGATCGACTTGACCTCCGACTTGTCGAGCCAGGGCAGGGCGCCGATGATCATCACCGAGGCGCCGAACAGGACCACGCCCCAGAACTTGGCGTCGAGGATCTGCGGCAGCATGCCGATGATCACCAGCAGCGCCACGCCGGCGATCGCGGCCTTGACGGAGGTGGCCAGGCGCGTGGTCAGCCAGATCAGCGCGACATACGCGGCCACGCCGAACATGAGCACGTACATGAAGTTGGCGGTGGTCGCGCGCAGCACCGAGTAGAACGGCGTGAAGTACCAGGTCGGGGCGATGTGCGCCGGGGTCTTGAGCGAGTCGGCCGGGACGAAGTTGTTGTACTCGAGGAAGTAGCCGCCCATCTCGGGGGCGAAGAACACCACCGCCGCGAAGATCAGCAGGAACACCGACACGCCGAACATGTCGTGCACCGAGTAGTACGGGTGCGACGGGATCGAATCGACCGGATGGCCGTCCGGGCCGAGGTTTTCCTTCACTTCGATGCCGTCTGGATTGTTCGAGCCGACCTCGTGCAGCGCGATCAGGTGGGCCGCGACCAGGCCCAGCAGGACGAGCGGCAGCGCGATCACGTGGAACGCGAAGAAGCGGTTCAGGGTCGCGTCGGAGACCACGTAGTCGCCGCGGATCCACAAGGACAGGGTTTCACCGATGAACGGGATGGCGCCGAACAGGTTGACGATCACTTGCGCCCCCCAGTACGACATCTGGCCCCACGGCAGCAGGTAGCCGAAGAAGGCCTCGGCCATCAGGCACAGGAAGATGCCGAAGCCGAACAGCCAGATCAGCTCGCGCGGTTTGCGGTACGAGCCGTACAGCAGGCCGCGCGTCATGTGCAGGTAGACGATGATGAAGAAGGCCGAGGCGCCGGTCGAGTGCATGTAGCGCACCAGCCAGCCCCACGGCACTTCGCGCATGATGTACTCGACCGAGCCGAAGGCGAGCAGGGCGTCGGGCTTGTAGTGCATCGTCAGGAAGATGCCGGTGACGATCTGCAGCACCAGCACGAGCATTGCGAGCGAGCCGAAGATGTACCAGAAGTTGAAGTTCTTCGGGGCGTAGTACTTGCCCCATTGGTCGTTCCACAGCTTGGTCAGCGGAAAGCGGTCGTCGACCCAGCCCAGCGCCTTTTCGGCGACCGGCGCGTCGGCGGGAAATTTGGTTTCTTTGAACGCCATGATTATGCCTCGCCTTTCTCGTCTTTACCGATCACCATGGTGGTGTCGGACAGGTACATATAGGGCGGCACGTCGAGGTTGGACGGCGCCGGCACGCTCTTGAACACGCGCGCGGACAGGTCGAAGGTCGAGGCGTGGCACGGGCACAGGAAGCCGCCCTGCCAGTCGTCCGGCAGGTTCGGCTGGGCGCCGGGGGTGAAGCGCGACGAGGGCGAGCAGCCTAGGTGCGAGCAGATCCCGACCACGACCAGGATCTCCTTGTGCTCGGCGCGCGCGCGCTCCGGGTTCTTGGCGTACTCGGGCATGTCGAGCTGGTAGATCTTGTCGGACGCCGGATCGGCCACGTTGGCCTCGGTCTTGGCCAGGCTGGCCATCATCTCCGGCGTGCGGCGCAGGATCCAGACCGGCTTGCCGCGCCATTCGACCACTTTCATGGTGCCCGGCGCGACATCCGAGATATCGACTTCAACCGGCATGCCGGCCGCCTTGGCGCGCTCAGACGGTTGGAATGTGCTTACCAAGGCACCTGTAGTAGCCAAACCGACAACGCCGCCCGCCGCGCACGTAGCGACGAGCATGTTGCGACGGCCCGGATCGACCTGCTTTTCGTTACTCATACCAACCCCAATCAGTCAAAATGCGAAATCTTAAGAAGCCACACAGAGCTTCTAGCAACCTTAAATTATAAGGGAAGCGGCACATGAATTGAAGTAAAAAAGTTGCCCGGGGCATCAATCGGCCCCCGCGCGGGCATTTTCCCGCCACTTTCTGTGGTTGCCCGCGCGCTTCCTCGCGCTTTTCGAGCAAACCGCGCCCAACCCGCGCCCAAACGGCAGCCATCGGCGCGCGTTCCCGTGCGCCGCGCCGGAACTGGCGTGCGCGGTTGGCTTCTAACAGCATCGACGGTATGATTGCTCTGCAATTCCGCAAATATTACCTGGGGGAATTATGTCAATGATGGGTGAGTTCAAGCAGTTCGCGCTGCGCGGCAATGTGATGGACCTGGCGGTGGCCGTCATCATCGGCGCCGCCTTTTCCAAGATTGTCGATTCGCTCGTGCAGGACGTGATCATGCCGCCGATCGGCAAGCTGTTCGGCGGGCTCGACTTCGCCAACTACTACCTGCCGCTCCACGGCCAGGGCAGCGGCTTGACCCTGGTCGAGGCCAAAAAGGCCGGCGCGGTGCTTGCGTACGGCAACTTCCTGACCATCTTGCTCAATTTCGTCATTCTCGCCTTCGTCATCTTCCTGATGGTCCGTTTCGTCAACCGCGCCCGCCGGCCGGTCGAGCAGGCACCCGCCGCCACGCCCGAGGACGTGCTGCTGCTGCGCGAGATCCGCGACTCCCTGCGCAAGTAGGCGGCAACTAAAAAACAAAAACCGGCGATAAAAACGGGCGATAAAAACCGCCAACACAAACAGGCGACAAGGCAGAACGCCCCGCCTTCGCCCCCCCGGGGCACGGAGAAACCGCAATGCGACGCTACTGGTTATTGTTCGCGCAGATCGTCACCGTGGCGCTGGCGCTGTGGTTCGTGCTTAGCGCCGTGCGCCCCGACTGGGCCGGCGGCCCGGCCCGGCTCGCCCGGGTCGGCAGCGGCGCCGGCGCGGTGCCGGTGCTGCAGGCGCCGCCGCTGCCCACCCCGGGCAGCTACAGCGGGGCCGCCGCGCGCGCCATGCCCGGGGTGGTCAACATCTTCACGCGCAAGGCCCTGCGCCAGAACCATCCGCTGCTCAACGACCCGTTCTTCCGCAAGTTCTTCGGCGACCGCCTGCCCGACCAGGAGCGCCAGTCGAGCCTAGGCTCGGGCGTGATCGTCAGCCCCGACGGCTACATTCTGACCAACAACCACGTGGTCGACGCCGCCGACGACATCGAGGTCGTGCTCGCCGACGGGCGCAAGGCGGCCGCGCGCATCGTCGGCGCCGACCCCGAAACCGACCTCGCCGTGATCCGGGTCGACCTGCGCGGCCTGCCCGCCGTCACGCTCGGGCAGTCCGAGCGGGCCCGCGTGGGCGACGTCGTGCTGGCCATCGGCAACCCGTTCGGCGTCGGCCAGACCGTCACGCTGGGCATCATCTCCGCGCTCGGGCGCAACAACCTGCGCATCAACGACATCGAGAACTTCATCCAGACCGACGCGGCCATCAACTTCGGCAATTCGGGCGGGGCCCTGGTCGACACCAACGGCAATCTGATCGGCATCAATTCGGCGATCTATTCGCAGACCGGCGGCTCGGTCGGCATCGGCTTCGCCATTCCCGTGAGCACCGCCAAGGCCGTGCTCGAGGCGATCATCAAGGACGGGCGCGTGGTGCGCGGCTGGATCGGGGTCGAATCGCAGGACATCACGCCCGAGCTGGCCGCCAGCTTCGGGCTCGCGCGCGAGGCCGGCGCCATCATCGCCGGCGTGGTGCGCGACGGCCCGGCCTACCGCGCCGGCATCCGCCCGGGCGACATCCTGCTCGCGATCGACGGCCGGCCGGTGGGCGGCACCAACGAGATGCTGCGCCTGATCGCCGAGCTTCCCCCGGGCAAGCGCGCTACAATGACGGTGCTGCGCAAGGACCGCGAAGCGACGCTCGACGTGACCATCGGCACCCGCCCGCCGGCCGCGCGCGCCCGGTAGGCGGGGCGCGCGGCGGCGCCACCACCCACCGGAACCCCTTCCATGCATTTGCGCGACCTGACCCAGTTTCTGCACGAGCTTGGCAACAACAACAACCGTCCCTGGTTCATCATGAACAAGCCGCGCTACGACATCCTGCGCGCCGAGTTCCTCAAGGTCGTCACGGCGCTGATCGCCGAACTGGGCAGGTTCGATCCGCAGGTGCTCGCCTGCGACCCCAAGAAGGCGATGTTCCGCATCAACCGCGACATCCGCTTCACCAAGGACCGCAGCCCGTACAAGACGCAATTTTCGGCCGGCATCACGCCGAGCGATCTGCGGCGCCCGAGCCAGGCCGGCGGCCCGACCTACTATTTCCACATCGAGCAGGGCGGCAAGCTGCTGTTCGGCGCCGGCGAATACCTGCCGCCGCCGGCGCGCCTGCGCGCGATCCGCGCCCACATCGTCAACGATGCGACAGGATTTTCGAAAGTGCTCAAGAATAAACGCCTGCGCGACACCTTCGGCGCGCTGCAGGCCGAAGACAAGCTGCAGCGCCCGCCCAAGGGCTTCGACCCCGGCCATCCGCACATCGAGCAGATCAAGCTCAAGAGTTTTTTCGTGTGGACCGAGGTGCCGCTGGCCCTGAACGAACCCGGGCGACTGGTGCCGCAACTGGCCGCCGGCATGCGCGACGCCTTCGCGCTCGTCACATGGCTGCGCGGCGTCGAGCAATCGTCCGGGGAGGGGGCCGGCGCGGCCTGACATCGAAGCAAACAGCCTGACATCAAACACCAACCCACCAACCAACCAACCCACCAACCCACCAACCAACCGGGATCACACACATGGCCTTGCTGCATGCAACATCGGGCGAACGCATCGCGCTGCAACGGGGCGACGACGACATCGCCCATTTCACCTCGGTGGCGCTGACCAAGACCGAGCACATGGAGCTGATCCGGCTGGTGCTGCCGAAGGGCCGCTCCATGCCCGAGCACAAGGTCGACGGCGAGATGACCTTGCAGTGCCTCGAGGGCGAGATCGCGTTCGACGCGCACGGCCGCACCACGATCCTGCGCCCGTCCGAGCTCGTGTACCTGGCCGGCGGCGAGCCGCACGCGGTGCGCGCGCTGCAGGACTCGGTGGCGCTGCTGACGATCCTGCTGCCGCACCGGCGCGGCGGCGAGCGCACCGACCACCCGCTCGGCTCGGGCAAGTAGCGCGGGCGCGGGCCGGCGGGGGAAGGGTCAGGCGAAGCCGGGCGAACCCGGGCGAACTCAGGCGATTTCGTCGCGCGGGTCGCGCGCCAGCAGGCGCTCGACCATCGCCGGCGCGCTGTCGCCGTCGAACAGCACGCCGGCCACGGCGTCGGTGATCGGCATCTCGACCCCGAGCCGGCGCGCGAGCGCGCGCACCGCCTTGGCGCACGGCACGCCCTCGGCCACATGGCCGAGTTCGGCGACGATGGTCTCGATCGGCTTGCCCTGCGCCAGCGCCAGCCCGACCCGCCGGTTGCGCGACAGGTCGCCGGTGCAGGTGAGGATCAGGTCGCCCATGCCGGTCAGGCCCATGAAGGTGCCGGGCCTGCCGCCGAGCGCGCCGCCGAGGCGGGTGATCTCGGCCAGCCCGCGCGTGATCAGGGCGGCGCGCGCGTTGAGCCCGAGCCCGAGCCCGTCGGCCACGCCGGTGGCGATCGCGAGCACGTTCTTGACGGCGCCGCCGACCTCTACCCCGATCAGGTCGTCGCAGGAATACACGCGGATGTTGCCGCCGTGGACGGCGCCGATGACGCGCTCGCGCAACTCGGCCGACTCCGAGCCCACCGTGAGGGCGCACGGCAGGCCGCGCGCGACCTCCTGCGCGAACGACGGGCCCGACAAGGCCGCGCCAAGCACGCCGGCGCCGAGCACCTCGCGCGCCACCTGGTGCGGCAGCAGGCCGGTGCCGCTTTCAAAACCCTTGCACAGCCAGACGATGTGGTCGATGTCGTGCGGCGCCAGTTGCAGCAGCAATGGGCGCAGGCCGGCCACGGGGCAGGCCGCGATCAGCAGCGGCGCCCGCCCGGCATCGGCCGCGGCGTCGGCGCCCGTTTGCACGTGTGCGAGCGCGGCGCCGAGGTCGGCGCCCACGCGCAGCGCGGGCGGCAGCGCGAAGCCGGGCAGGTAGGCGGTGTTTTCGCGCGCGGCGTCGAGCGCGGCCATGGCCGCGCGGTCGCGGCCCCACAGCAGCACATCGTGGCGCGCCGCCAGCGCGATGGCCACGGCGGTGCCCCAGGCGCCGGCGCCGAGCACGGTGATGTTGCGGGAGGTCGCGGGGGAGGTCGGCGCGGAGGTGGTGGCGGGGGATGCGTGCATGGTTGCTCTGGAAGGGGGTTGGGACGGGGGTTGGGACGGGTTCAGATGCCCCACACGTCGGCCGCCCTGACGTAGCCGGCGATGCCTTCCTTGTGGCGGACCCTGACCCAGCTTGTCGCTTGCGGGTCGACCAGTTCGAGCAATACGCCCTTGTCGGCCGTCATGAGGATTTCTGCGTTGTCGTCGGGGCCGGCGCGCACCCTGGCGCCCGCGCTGCGCACGACGACGTTGCGTTTGGCGCTCAGCGTCGAGGCCGGCACCCAGGCCAGGTCGCCGTTGACGTCGCGCACCTTGACCCAGTCGTTATAGCTCAGAACGATCTCGAGCGGCATGCCGTGCGGCGCCAGGTACAGCTTGGCGCCCTTGATCGAGGGGGTGTCGTACAGGATCAGCGCGTCGACCCCGACCGTCCGGAAGTCGAACGCCTGACTGGCCGCCGCCGCCAGAAGCAAAACGGCTGCGACGGCAAAACGGTGAAACGCCATGGGTCTTCCTTCGCCGTGGGGAGCGCTGCGGACAGGGGTGTGGCGCCGGCAAGCCGTCGCCGCCACCCCGCCTTGATGCAGACTTGCTGCAGACCGCTTTGTTGCTTTGTTGCTTTGTTGTTTTGTTGACTGGCTGCTTGACTGCTTAGTTGGCCGCGCCGTCGGTCGGCGTCGCCGCCACTGCCGCCTGCTGTTCGGCCAGCGCCTGCAGGCGCTGCTGGTAGAACACCTCGAAGTTGATCTCGGCCAGGTGCACGGGCGGGAAGCCGGCGCGCGTGATCACGTCGGCGATGTTGCCGCGCAGGTAGGGGTAGACGATGTTCGGGCAGCCGATGCCGAGCAGGGGATCCATCTGGTCGGCGGGGATGTTGCGCGCCTCGAAGATGCCGGCTTGCTTGCCTTCAACCAGGAACGCGACCTTGTCCTTGATCTTGGCGGTCACGGTGATCGTGACGGTCGACTCGTAGATGCCGTCGGCGATGGCTTCGGCGCCCACGTCGAGCGAGACTTCGATCGACGGCGCTTCCTGCTCGAGGAAGATCGACGGGGAATTCGGCTGCTCCAGCGACATATCCTTGAGGTAGACGCGTTGGATTTGGAATACGGGTTGCAGGTTTTCTTCGGACATGGAACGCTTTCAATGTGAGATGGGATGGACGGCTGGCCGTCCCCGAGATGGGCTGACTTTGTTCAGGGTTCAATCAGGCTGAAATCAAACGCGACGGTAATTGTATCAAAACCATGTCGGATACCATAGTTTTGACCAGCGGCGCGGCGGCGCGCCCGCGCCTCAGGCGCCCGCTTCACCTTTTAGCAAGGGATCGAGCCTGCCCGCCTGATCGAGCGCATACAAGTCGTCGAAGCCGCCGACATGGGTGTCGCCGACATAAATCTGGGGCACCGAACGGCGCCCCGTCTTTTCCATCATGATCACGCGCTGGTCGGGGTCGAGGTCGACCCGGATCTTTTCGATGCCGGTCACGCCCTTGGCGTCGAGCAGGCGCTCGGCGCGCACGCAGTACGGGCAGGAGGCCGTGTGGTAAAGGACTACATGGGCTGTCATCATTGCCTTTCGCTTCGTTGGACCTTGGGGGGCGGCGCCCCGGCGCCGCCCCCCGCTTGCTGCTATGCTCGGTTCTTCGCTTCTTGCCGTTTTGGTTGCCGGCGCTATTGTTTCTTGCTCAGCACCACGGCCGGCCTGGCCGCCCCCGGCTTGGCCAGCGGCAGGCCGGCCGTCTGCCAGGCGCCGATGCCGCCGTCGAGGCTGACCACGTCGGCGAAGCCGGCCTTGCCCAGCTCGACCGCGGCGCGGTCTGCGCGCGCGCCGTTCTGGCACACGACTATGATGGTGCGCGATTTCGATTTTTCAAGTTCGCCGATGCGCTTGGCCAATTCTGCCAGCGGAATGTTTTTTGCGTCGCGCAGGTGGCCCTTCTCGAACTCGGCCGGCTCGCGCACGTCGAGGATCAGGGTCTTGCCCTTGTTGATCAGCTGCGTCGCCTGCAGCGCGGAGGCGCGTTTGCCGCGCGGTTGCAGGGCCGGCCAGAGCAGGGCGCCGCCCGACAAAGCGACGACGCCGGCGAGAAATATGGTCAAGTTTGAGAAATTCACGGGGATCCGATGGTTTAGGTCAATCCCCGCATTATAAAATAGAAGCTGGTCCGCCAGCAGTTTGGTCTTTTACCGACGCCGCCCTCCCACTTTTTGAAGAATAATCTATGTACAAAATCGTATTCATGCGCCACGGCGAATCCACCTGGAACCTCGAGAACCGCTTCACCGGCTGGACCGACGTCGACCTCACCGACAAGGGCGTGCGCGAGGCGCGCGACGCCGGCCGCGTGCTCAAGGAGGCCGGCTTCAGCTTCGACCTGACCTACACCTCGGTGCTCAAGCGCGCGATCCGCACGCTCTGGCTCGCGCTCGACGAGATGGACATGATGTGGCTGCCCGTCAAGCACGACTGGCGCCTCAACGAGCGCCACTACGGCGCCCTGCAGGGCCTCGACAAGGGCGAGACGGCGGCCAAGTACGGCGACGCCCAGGTGCTGGTGTGGCGCCGCAGCTACGACACGGCGCCGCCGGCGCTGGCCGGGGACGACCCGCGCGCCTCGTTCGGCGACCCGCGCTACGCCGGCCTCGACCAGGGCAGCATCCCGCTCACCGAATGCCTCAAGGACACCGTCGCGCGCGTGATGCCGGCCTGGGACGAGGAGATCGCGCCGGCCATCCGGGCCGGCAAGCGGATCCTGATCTCGGCCCACGGCAACAGCCTGCGCGCCGTCATCAAAATGCTCGACGGCATCAGCGACGAGGACATCGTCGGCCTCAACATCCCCAACGGCCAGCCGCTGGTCTACGAGCTCGACGCCGACCTGAAACCGATCCGCCACTACTACCTGGGCGACCAGGAGGCGATCGCGGCGGCCGTGAGCGCGGTCGCCAACCAGGGCAAGGCCAAGTAGTTTGCACGCTCCCCGACCCAAGCCGCCGGCGGGCAGGGCGGCGCTGTGCGCCGTCCTGGCCCTGGCCATCGCGCTCGCGA
Organism: Massilia glaciei; assembly: GCF_003011895.2. Classification (GTDB taxonomy): domain Bacteria; phylum Pseudomonadota; class Gammaproteobacteria; order Burkholderiales; family Burkholderiaceae_D; genus Telluria_A; species Telluria_A glaciei. The sequence continues at coordinate 82,491 of NZ_PXWF02000042.1, forward strand.
GCGCCGGCGCCGGCGCCGCCGCCAAGCCGACCGCGCGCGGCAAGCAAAAGGCCGCGGCCGAGGCGACCCGCGCCGGCATCCAGAAAAAACTGAGCGCCCTCAAGCGCGACATCGGCCGCACCGAGGACGCGCGCGAGGACGCGGCCGACACCCTGGCCGCCTCCGAGCAGGCGATCTCCGACGCCAACCGCGAACTGCGCGCGCTCGGCGACGAGCAGGGCCAGACCAACCAGAAACTCGGCGACCTGACGGCGGCCCAGGAGAAGCTGGCGCTGACCATCGAAGGCCAGAAGAAGCAGGTCGCGACGCTGCTGCGCGCCCATTACGTGGCCGGCAACGAGGACCGCCTCAAACTGCTGCTCTCGGGCGACAACCCGAACCGCATCAACCGCGACCTGCAGCAGATGGCGTTCGTGTCGCAGGCGCAGGCGCGGCTGCTGGCCTCGCTGCGCGCCAACCTGGCCCGGGTCGAGGCCAACCGGCTGGCGGCCCAGCAGGCCAGGGACGAGCTCGAGGAGATCGCGCAGGAGGAGCGCGGCCAGAAGGCCGTGCTCGAGAAGGAGAAGGCGCAGCGCGCCGTGCTGCTGGGCACGCTGTCGAAGCGGCTCGCGGGCCAGCGCAAGGAGGTCGGCAAGCTCGAGCGCGACGAGCAGCGCATGGCCGGGCTGGTCGACAAGCTGTCGCAACTGATCCGCGAACAGGCCGAGGCCGCCACTGCCGAGCGGCGCCGGCGCGAGGCGGCCGCGGCCGCCCGGGCGCTGGCCAAGGCGCGCGCCGAGGCCGAGGCCAGGGCGCTGGC
>NZ_PXWF02000043.1 GCF_003011895.2 Massilia glaciei
CCGCCGCCGGTGCCGCCGCCGGTGCGGCCCAAGCCGCCGGCGCGGCGCCGTGGTGGTCCGAGCGCGGCCAGCTGCGCCGCTACGTGGCCGACAGCATCGCCGGCGAGCTCGCGCGCATGCGCCACGACAGCGCGCTGTCGAACGCGCACTGGGGTGACGCGCTTTCGCTCGACGACGACCTCGGCGTCGATTCGCTCGAACTGATGCAACTGGCCGGCACGCTGGCGCAGGCGCTGCATCTGCACCTTAGCGGGGTCGAGGACTACCTGCTGGCCAGGCGCACGCTGGGCCAGTGGGTCGACGTCGCCGCCGCCGGCCTGGCGCACGACGCGCGCCGGATCACCTTCCACACCTCGGGCAGCGGCGGCGCGCCCAAGCCGTGCGGGCACGCGCTCGGCGCGCTCGAGCAGGAGGCGGCCGAACTGGCGCGCCTGTTCGGCGGCCGCCGCCGGCTGGTCGTCGCCGTCCCGTGCCACCACCTGTACGGCTTCCTGTTCTCGATCCTGCTCGCGCGCGCGCTCGGCCTCGGCGTCGACGCCGTGGTCGACGCGCGCGGCTGGGTGCCGGCGCAACTGGCGCGGCGCCTGCTGCCCGGCGACCTCGTGCTCGGCCACCCGGCGTTCTGGCGCGGCGTGGCCGACGGCGCGCAACGCATGCCGGCAGACGTGGTCGGCGTGAGCTCGACAGCGCCGTGCCCGCCGGCGCTGGCGCACGCGCTCGCGGGGTGCGGGCTGGCCGCGCTGATCGAAGTCTACGGTTCATCCGAGACCGCCGGCGTCGGCTGGCGCGCCGGCCCGGACGCGCCGTTCCGGCTGTTCAAACACTGGTCGCGCGATCCGGCGCTGCCGGCCACGCTGTCGCGCACGCTGCCCGACGGCGGCACGCTCGCGTGCGACTGCCCCGACCTGCTCGACTGGCGCGACGGGCGCCACTTCGTGCTCGGCGCGCGCCACGACAGCGCGGTCCAGGTCGGCGGCGTCAACGTGTTCCCCGAGCGCGTGCGCGAGGTGCTGCGCCGGCATCCGCAGGTGCGCGACGCGGCGGTGCGGCTGATGCGCGCCGACGAGGGCGACCGGCTCAAGGCCTTCATCGTGCCCGCGCCCGGGGTGGACGACCCGGCGCTGTTCGCCGCCCAGTTGCGGCGCTGGATCGACCGCATGCTGCCGGCCGCGCAACGGCCGAAGGCGATCGCGACCGGCAGCGCGCTGCCGCGCACTGCCGCCGGCAAGCTGTGCGACTGGAACGCCGGCAACTAGCTAGGAGCCTGTCGAACTTAGGATCGCCGGCTGGACTAGGCCGGCGGCGCGCGCCGCAGCGCCGTGAACGCGGCGAACTCCCACGAACGGAAACCGAGCAGCAGCGTGAAGCCGTCACGCGCGCCGCCGGGCAGGCGGCGGTCGTTCTGGTGCAGGCGCGCCAGTTCGCCGGCCAGCTGGCGGATCTTGAGCACCAGCTCCTGCGCGCTCGGCAGCGACAGCCGCGCCGGCAGGCACATCAAGGTTTCGCCCGGGCCGTCGAAGCGGTCGTTGAAGTAGTCGGCCACCACGTGCTCGCGGAAGTAGTGCTGCACCGGGCCGTCGGGCATCCAGTGGAAGGCGTTCGAGACGCGCAGGCTGTAGCGGTTGAGCGGCTTGAGCTCGATCACCCGCAGCCGGTCGAGCTCGGCCAGAAAGCCGATGCATTCGGTTTCGCTCAGCGCGTACGTCTCGAGCACCTGCTCGACGCTCCAGTGGCCCAGGCAGCAGATCGCCACGAGCAGCAGACGCGGATTGGCGATCAGCGATTTTTCCTGGGTCAGGGTGAGGGTGTCGGCATGCACCTTGTGGTCGGCGGCGCGGCGCAGCACGTCCTCCATCGCGACGCCGGCGGCGCCGCAGATCTGCGCCAGGCGCGACAGCGACATGTCCTTCTGGCCGAACATGCGTTTGATGCTCGACTCGCTCATGTCGATGCGCTCGGCCAGCATCTTGTACGTTATGCCGGCGCCGCGCAGTTCGGTGCGCAAGATCTGCACGACCAGTTCGGGTGAACTCATGAAACTCCCTTTGTACACGTGGTTGTAAAAAACTTGGTTGGAACACTGCTTGAAAATTTGCGTGGAAACCCGCTTGGAACTTCGTTGGAAAGTCGCATCTGGCGCGACCATGGGTGCAGTTTAGCGCCGCTTTTGACAAGCCGCTGGTACTTTTTGGCGGCGGCGGCGACACTGGCGCCCTGCATCCGATCCGCCTTTCCCGACACGGCCGCAACGCCAAGCGCGTCGCCGCCACAGCATGGCCTGATCGCGGGCGCCCGTCGCGGGCGCCCGCAGGCGGCCGAATCCGTCTGCTCACATCCAATCACGGCCGAGAATGTCGCCAAAGTCGTGCAAGCGGGTCGCTCCCGTTGGAAATCGGGAACGAAAATAACAACGCAGACAAAGGGCCACACTTCGCGCACAACTTTGGCCATGGCCAACAGCATCTGTCGAGTGAATTGTGAACTGTTGCTGTTTCCACGCGTAGTTGTTGACAAACGCCAACCCGGTCCTCTGCTGGCTTACAATCGCCATAGTCAACGCCCGAGAGGGCGGTTTAGTCCAACATCGTTTATCCGCAGATGGTACTGCGCGGGTTCTATTTTTGCGTTTCGGGAGCGGCGGATAACGCCATGCGTTAGCAACGGAACAATACGGGAAAGCGGATGCAGAGCATCTCAATAGCAAGCAAGTTCCTCCTGTTTTCACAGGCGGCAGCTGCCATGGTGACACTGGTGGGTGGCATTGTGCTTGCCGGGTGGTGGTTCAATGTCGCCATTCTAAAAACAGTCGCGCCCGGCCTGGTTTCCATGAAAGCCAATACAGCGACCTGCCTGTTGGCTGCGGGTGTCGCGCTATTCCTGCTCAATGAACGCTTTAGTGGTGTAGCGCGGAAGCGAACTGGCCTGTTCTTGGCGCTGGCGGTGTTCGTCATCGCAGGCCTTACGCTGGCGGAATACGCCCTGCGGAGGGAATTTGGCATTGACGAACTGCTGTTCGACGACGATACGCGGGCGACCTCAACATCGCATCCCGGACGAATGGCGCCGGTGACTGCGCTGTCTCTGTTCCTGGTCGGCGCGGCCCTTCTGCTGGTCGATCGTGCTACCCGCGTCGCGCGCCGTATCGCTATGTGGGTATTGTTGCTCGCCATGCTTGGAATCTTGGGCTATGCGTTCGAGGTTGAGTCCATGTATCGCGTTAGCGCGTACACATCGATGGCAGTGCACACCGCCCTTGCGCTCGCCGTCCTGAGCCTCGGCATCATTACGTCACGCACCAGGCAAGGTTGCATGGATGTCATACTGAGTGACAGCGCTGGCGGCACCATGGCTCGCCGCCTGCTGTTGCTCATCCCGGTGCTGCTCTTCGGACTGGGCTGGCTGTCCTTTCAGGGGCAGAAGGCAGGTTTTTACGACAGCCAGTTTGGCTTTTCGCTCGTGATCGCAACCAGTATGGGGTTCTCGGCGATTTTTATCATGAATGTCGCCCACATGCTGCAAATCGCCGATGCCAAACGTTTTTCCGTCCAGCGGCAACTCGCCACGCTCAATTACCGTCTTGAACAGACCGTTCTCGAACGAACCAGCGAACTGGAGAATGTCAATCAGAATCTGGCCATCGAAATCGCCGAACGCAAGCAGGCGGAAAAGGAAGTGCGTCGCTTGTCCGTGACCGACGAGCTGACCGGGCTGCTCAATCGCCGCGGGTTTCTTCTCCTGGCCGAGCAAGATTTGCGGGCGGCCAAGCGCGCCAAAGCCGTGCGTGCCTTGATATATCTCGACCTCGACGGGCTCAAGCATGTCAACGACACCCATGGGCACAAGGCCGGTGATGCCTTGCTGATTGAGAGTGCACGCGTGTTGAAGGTGTGTTTCCGGGATGCCGACATCGTGGCTCGACTCGGTGGTGACGAATTTTCCATACTGGCCGCCAATGGCGAGAAAACAGAAATTATGTTGACACGCATTCACGCAGCGGTAGCGCAGTTCAACCAAGGTGGCGCGATGTCCCACGCACTATCGTTCAGCATCGGTGCCATCCGTTGCCTGCCAACCGATGAAAGGTCTCTGCTGGAACAGCTGAACGAAGCGGACACCTTGATGTACGAACAGAAGAAAGAACGCCGCCTCCGGCAAAATGCACAACGAAGCATTCCCAGTGGTGCCGACTCATCCCCGAACAAGGCGATCGAGGCGTCGCCGGAAATCGGCGCACCTGATCTTCATCGTTAGGACCGTTAGGGCCCATGCGGGGCGCACAGGCGGCCAGGCGCGGTTTCATGGACATTTTTCACGCTGACGACCAGGCCGCGCTGCAGCGGCCGTGGGGGGGCGCACGGTGTTTACGGGTGTTTACTTCTTGGGTGGGCGCGCAGGGGCGGTGCGGAGCCGGCCGCGCCGCGCTTGGCGGCCGGCGCCACGAACTTGCGCTGCTAGTTTGTGTGCTGGGCCGGCGTGGGGAATTGGCCTGGCTAAGCGAGGCCCTGCGTAACGGGCCCGCCGTGCAAGGCGGGCCGCCTTCGCCCGAGCCCAAAAGCCTTATTGCGAAGCCCTTGTTCGCCATGTCGCGCTCACCCTGTGCGCCGTCACAGCACGTAGCGTGACAAGTCCTCGTTGACGGCCAGTTTTTCGAGCCGCTCGTTGACATACGCGGCGTCGATCGTGACCACGCGCCCGCTCGTCTCGCTGGCCGTGAACGAGACCTCCTCGAGCAGCTTCTCCATGACCGTGTACAGGCGGCGCGCGCCGATGTTCTCGGTGCGCTCGTTGACCGAGAAGGCGATCTCGGCGAGCCGGGTGACGCCCTCGGGCGCGAACACCACGCGCACGTTCTCGGTCGCCAGCAGCGCCTCGTACTGCTTGGTCAGGCAGGCGTCGGTGCTGGTGAGGATGCATTCGAAATCGGCGATCGAGAGCGACTCGAGCTCGACCCGGATCGGGAAGCGCCCCTGCAGCTCCGGGATCAGGTCCGACGGCTTGGCCAGGTGGAAGGCGCCCGAGGCGATGAACAGGATGTGGTCGGTGCGGATCATGCCGTACTTGGTGTTGACGGTGGTGCCCTCGACCAGCGGCAGCAGGTCGCGCTGGACGCCGGCGCGCGAGACATCGGCGTTGCCGGTTTCCGAGCGCGAGGCGATCTTGTCGATCTCGTCGAGGAACACGATGCCGTTCTGCTCGACGTTGGCGATCGCGATCTGCTTCATCTCGTCGTCGTTGATGAGCTTGGCGGCCTCCTCGTCGATGAGCAGCTTGAAGGCCTCGCGGATCTTGATCTTGCGCGGCTTCTTGCGCGCGCCGCCCATGCCCGAAAACATCGACTTGATCTGCTCGGTCATCTCCTCCATGCCGGGCGGGGCCATGATTTCCATGGCCGGGCCGGCGTCGGCCAGTTCGAGCTCGATCTCGCGCTCGTCGAGGCCGCCCTCGCGCAAGCGCTTGCGGAAGGTCTGGCGCGTGCTGTCGCCCTCCTTCGGCTCGCCGGCGGCGGCGCCGGTGTTGAAGCCGAAATCGCGCGCCGGCGGCACCAGGATGTCGAGCACGCGCTCCTCGGCGGCGTCCTCGGCGCGCTTGCGCACTTTTTTCATTTCGCTCGCGCGGGTCTGTTTGACGCCGATCTCGATCAGGTCGCGGATGATGGTGTCGACGTCGCGGCCCACATAGCCGACCTCGGTGAACTTGGTGGCCTCGATCTTGATGAACGGCGCCTCGGCCAGGCGCGCGAGGCGGCGCGCGATCTCGGTCTTGCCCACGCCGGTGGGGCCGATCATGAGGATGTTCTTGGGGGTGATCTCGTAGCGCAGGGGCTCGGCCACCTGCTGGCGGCGCCAGCGGTTGCGCAGCGCGATGGCGACCGCGCGCTTGGCGTTGCCCTGGCCGACCACATGTTTGTCGAGCTCCGAGACGATCTCGGAGGGGGTCATGTTCATGATGTTGGATGGCATGGCTTAGTCCAGCGTTTCGATGATGTGGGACATATTGGTATAGATGCACAGCTGGCCGGCGATGGTCAGCGACTTGCTGACGATTTCGGCCGGCGAGAGGTCGGTGTTCTCCTGGAGCGCCTTGGCGGCCGACTGGGCGAAGGTGCCGCCCGAGCCGATCGCGCCGACCCCGTCCTCGGGCTCGAGCACGTCGCCGTTGCCGGTGATGACGAGGGTCGATTCGTGGTCGGCCACGAGCAGCATCGCCTCGAGGCGGCGCAGCACGCGGTCGGTGCGCCAGTCCTTGGCCAGCTCGACCGAGGCGCGCAACAGGTGTCCCTGGTGTTTTTCGAGCTTGCCTTCGAAGCGGTCGAGCAGGGTGAAGGCGTCGGCGGTGCCGCCGGCGAAGCCGACCAGCACCTTTCCCTGGTACACCTTGCGCACCTTGCGCGCGGTGCCCTTCATGATGATGTTGCCGAGTGTGACCTGGCCATCGCCGCCGAGCGCGACCTGTTTGCCGCGCCGCACGCACAAGATTGTGGTGCCGTGAAATTGTTCCATGCAAGCCTCTTAGTTATTTGTCCAGCCTTCTGAGAATGGGGCTGTTAAACGAAATTACAAGGGCGGGCTGAGGGCAGGGGGCCGGCGGCATGCCTCGCCCCTGGCTGGCGCCAGCAAGCGGAGATTGGGCCGAACACGCCGTTTGGATGTCGGCGAATACCGGATCATCTATACCGTTGTTGCTGATACTGTCGAAATGCTAGTCGTGGGAAAGCGAAACGACGACAAAGTTGTCCGGATGTGGGACCGGAGCAAGTAGGTATGAAGGCAGGCCAATGGCGTGCTTTTTTCTAATATTTGTGCGGGAACAGCCGCGAGACGCCTGGGTAGCCCAGCAGTTTGAACAGCGCCGCGACCAGATGGTTCATGTCACGAAATTCGATCCGCTTGTCGGCCGCGTGCAGGGGCCGCAAACGGCTCAGCAGGGAGCTGGCCGCGCTGTAGTCGACGCGCCCGAGCCGCGAGCAGTCGAGCACGACGGGGTCGTATTGTTCGGCGTAGGCCTCGATTTTTTCGAACAGCGTGGTGCTAAAGCCGTCGATCAGCGGCGGTAGCATGAAGCGGTCGGAGGTCGACGGCGTGCGCACGCTCGCCTCGGCCGCGGCCGCCATGTTGGCGGGCGCCTCGAACGACGGCGGCGACACCTCGTAGGTCACGCAATAGTCCATCGCGGTCTCTTCGAAGTCTTTTTCTTTGTTCATCAGTTGCAGCAGCGCCAGCAGCAGCAGCCACGGCGCCTCGCTCGCGTCGCGCTCGCCGGTGGCGATGTTGGCGCGGATGATGTCGGCCAGCTCGCTCGCGCCCGCGACGATCAGCTCGCCGCCGCCGGCGCGCAGGTCTTTCATCGCGCCGAGGATCAGGGTGCAGCCTTCGGGGGTTGCCGATTTGACGCGGCCGAACTCGAGGCGGAACAGCGGGCTGCTGCCAGCGAGCCCGAGCAGGCGCTTCAGCTGCGGCGCGATGGCGGCGTCGAGCGCGCCCGTGAACGCCTCGGTCGGGGTGACCCCGGAGCGCGCGGTGTTGTCGTCGGTGCCCGCCGGCGGCGGCGCCGACCAGCTAGGCGGCGAGGTTTCGAAGCGGCTGGCGTAATCGATGGCGACGTTGTCGAAGTCGTCCTGGCGGCCGCTGACCTGGTACAGGTCGAACAGCATCCACCAGACGGTGCGGTCGGTCTGGCCGACGTCGGCGAGGCTCTCGAGCAGCAGGTGCTCGGCGACCTCGAGCTCGTCGTTGGCGTACATGATGGCGATTTCTTCGATGACCGGCGCGGTCGTCGCGTGCAGCGGGGCGTCGGAGACCTCGTCGTCGGCCAGCAGCTCGGTCGTGGCCAGCTCGAGCATTGGCAGGGTCGGGTGCGGGGTGTTGTCGCCGACCGCCTTGGCGCCGATGCGCACGGTGCGCTTGGCGCCGCTGCCCCAGGCCGGCTCGGGGGTGTTGAAGATGTCGGAGGCCATGGCCGATTCGATCGCGTCGATCTTGGCGGCGGTGGCGCGGGCGATCTCGCGCTGGCGCGCGCGCTCGGTGTCGGAATCGCCCATGCGGGTGGACTCGCCGCCGCGCGCGCGCGCGTCGACGACCGGATCTTCCGTTTCTTCGTTCTTTTTTCCCTTGAAAATGGAGAAAATACCCACGTCGTTTCCTGTCTGATGTTGCGGCGCTGTTCGTCACGGTAGCACGGCGGGCGGTCGAATGGACCGCGCACCACGCGCACCGGTCAAAAATAATGTTGCGAACCTATAGTGTAGCCGAACGGCAAGGGTTTCGTTGCACAGCTGAACGCTTTTGCGTCCGCGAATACAAACTGGCGCTTGCTCCACGCCAAAACAGGTGGAAAAAAAAGCATGCGGTGTTGCTCGCATGCTTTTGGTCCGGAAGGGCGCGGTTAATCGCCGTACAGTTTTTGTTTGAGCTCGCGCCGTTGCTGCGCTTCGAGCGACAGGGTCGCGGTCGGGCGCGCGATCAGGCGCGGGATGCCGATCGGCTCGCCCGTCTCTTCGCACCAGCCGTAGTCGCCGCCGTCGATCGAGGCGATCGACTGCTGCACTTTTTTGAGCAGCTTGCGTTCGCGGTCGCGGGTGCGCAGTTCGAGCGCGTGTTCTTCTTCGATCGTGGCGCGGTCGGCCGGGTCGGGCACGAGCACGGTTTCGCGCAGGTGCTCGGTGGTCTCGCCGGCGTTGCGCAGCAGGTCTTTTTCGAGCTGCTGCAGGCGCGCCTTGAAGAAAGCCAACTGCGCCGGGTTCATGTAGTCCTTCTCGTTCATGACGCGAATTTCATCTTCGGTCAGGAGGCGGCCATCGGCGCTCGCGGCTGGGGTCGATTTAGTTGTTTTAGTCATGACTTCGCTTACCTTCGATACGACAGAGGTTTTCATTTTATCAGCTAACTCGCCTGCGGCCTCGGCAACTGCACCGGTGCCCATGGGCGAATCGACTACCTTGACGGGTTGCTGGGCCACCGCCTTTGCACTGCCCGCCCCGCGCGCTTTTGGCGCTGGCGCGGCGTCCGCCGGTGCAGCCGCGGGCGCTTTTGCCACCCGCTTCGCCGGACCGGCAACCGGCTTTGCCGGCGCCGCCGCCAGCGCTGCGGCGGGCTTGGAGACTGGCTTCGACACCGCTTTTGATGCCGCTTTTGATGCCGCTTTTGATGCCGCTTTCACAGCAAGCTTTTCTACGGCCGCTGGCCGGGCGGCGCAGTTCGGGGCCGCCTTGGCCGCCGCTTTAGGCGCCGCCTTCGGCACGGCTTTGCCCACCGCCTTGGCCGGCGCTTTCGGCGCCGCTTTCACAACCGCCTTAGCAACTGCCGGCTTGGCCACCTTGGCAACTGCCGGTTTGCTGGCCGGCCGCGCCGCCACCGCCGGTGCCGCCTTGGCCCTGCCGCCGACTGCCGGCCGCAACGCGCTCGAGATTTTCTTTGCCAGCACCGTCGCCACGGTCTTGATCATGCCGGCGCCTTTGCGCTGCGGGCTCGCCACCTTGCCCGCCTTGGCCGGGGCTTTGGTGGTTTTTGCCGATTTCGTCACGCTCTGCGTCATATTGCCATCCCGATGTCATCCCCCCGCCGCATTGGCGTGTTGGCAAATCAGTCGTCAAACAAGGGCAATGCACAGGGCGGCGCGTACTCAACAGGCCGTATTTAAAGACCGTGCATCACGAAACCGGAATAGTTTATACCAAACATTGCTCCAATCCATGGATAAAGACATCTTTCGGTAAATTTTTGCCAATAAACACCATTTTGCTGCCGCGTTCTTCGGTTTCGTCCCATTTGGCGCCGATATCGCTGCCCATCATCTGGTGCACCCCCTGGAAAACGACTTTGCGGTCGGCCCCGTCCATGAGCAAAACACCCTTGTAGCGCAGCATGCGCGGGCCGAAGGCCTGCACCACCGAGCCGAGGAACTCGTCGAGCAGGGCCGGGTCGAAGGGGCGCGCGCTCTTGAACACGAACGCGGCGATCTCGTCGTCGTGGCGGGCGCTATGGTGGTCGTGGCCGTGGCCGTGCTCGTGATCGTGATCGTGGCCGTGTCCGCAAGCCTCGCTGTGCACATGGCCGTCCGCGTCCCCTTGCCCGTCCGCGGGCGCGCCCAGGAACGCCGGATCGAGTTCGAGTTTGTCGTTGAGGTTGAAGCCGCGGATGTCGAGCACGTCGGCGATGGCGATCCGGCCGTGATCGGATTGGAGCATCGGCGCGCGCGGATTGATGCGTCCCAGGCGCGCCTTGAGCGCCGCCAGCGCGCCGGCGTCGACTAGGTCGGTCTTCGAGATGAGCAGTTTGTCGGCGAAGCCGACCTGGCGCTGCGCCTCCTCGTGCTCGTCGAGCTGGGTCATGGCGTGGCGCGCGTCGACCACGGTGATCACGGCGTCGAGCATGTAGTGGGCGTTCACTTCCTCGTCGACGAAGAAGGTCTGGGCCACCGGGCCGGGGTTGGCCAGGCCGGTCGTTTCGATGACCACGCGGTCGAAGGCGAGTTCGCCGGCCTCGCGCCTTTGCGCCAGCGCGGCCAGCGCCACGATCAGGTCGCCGCGCACGCTGCAGCAGATGCAGCCGTTGTTCATCTCGATGATCTGTTCGCCGCTGTCGTGGACCAGGATTTCGTTGTCGATGTTCTCCTGGCCGAACTCGTTCTCGATGACGGCGATGCGCAGCCCGTGCTCCTCCTGCAGGATGCGCTTGAGCAGCGTGGTCTTGCCAGCGCCCAGGAAGCCCGTCAGGATGGTGCAGGGGATTAAGGCCATTTTGATGTTCCGTATCTTTATGGTGTGTCGGGGCCCGCCGCATGCCGCCGGTCGGCCGAGCGCGAAGAACGAGCGATTATGCCGGATTTCGCCATTTGCTTCCATTTAACGCGTCGCGGCTTGATCCCGCTCATTCCCGGGCCGTTGCTTTATTTGCTCATTTGCTTGCTCATTTGCTTGCTCATTTGCTTGCTCATTTTCTCCCTACTTGCTTTTGGCGCGCGGGTGCGCCTTGTCGTAGACCGCCGCCAGATGCTGGAAGTCGAGCGCGGTGTAGACCTGGGTCGAGGTGATGCTCGCATGCCCGAGCAGTTCCTGCACCGCGCGCAGGTCGCCCGACGATTGCAGCACGTGCGAGGCGAACGAGTGGCGCAGCACGTGCGGATGGACGTCGACGCTGGTGCCGGCCAGGCGGGCGAAGGTTTTCATGCGTAGCTGGACCACGCGCGGCGTCATGCGGCTGCCCCGCTGCGACAGGAACAGGGCGTTGCCGGCCGCCGCGAGCGGGGCCGGGCGCACCGCCAGCCAGGCCCGCAACGCGGCGAGCGCGTGGCTGCCGACGGGCACGCTGCGCCGCTTGCCGCCCTTGCCGGTGACCATGACCTCGCCCGCGTCGAGGTCGATCCAGCCGAGCGACCCGGGCGCCGCCCCGGCCGCCCGGGTGTAATGCACGTCGAGCCCGGCCAGCTCCGAGACCCGCAGCCCGCTCGAATACATCAGCTCGAACATGGCGCGGTTGCACAGGGCGGGCGGCTCGGGGTGGCCGGCCGCGTGCGCGCCGCCGCCGACCAGTTGCACCGCGTCGTCGACCGACAGCGCCTTGGGCAATGTCTTGGCGCGGCGCGGCGCGCGCACCCCCTCGACCGGATTCGACGCGAGGCCGATCTCGAGCGCGAGCCAGCCGAAAAAGCCGCGCCAGCTCGACAGTTTGCGCGCGATCGAGCGCGGGTCGAGGCCCTGCGCGTGCAGGCGCGCCGTGAAGCGCCGGATATCGAAGTGGCCCAGCCCGTCCCAGCCGGCCGCGCCGGCCAGCGTGGCCAGTTCCAGCAGGTCGCGCCGGTAGGCGCCGATGGTGTGGGGCGAGAGCTGGCGCCCGGTGGCCAGGCCGTCAAGGTAGTGCTCCACCCAGTCGAGCTTGGCGTCGCCCCCGGACATGGCCTAGGCCCGCAGCGAGGCCAGCGCGGCGCTGGCGGTTTCGCCGATGTGGATCAGGAAGTCGGTCGCCATGCTCGCCGTGAAGCGCGCCGGGTCGGGCGAGCCGAGGATCAGCAGGCCGAACGCCGAGGTGCCCGCGCGCAGCGGCACGATCGCGGTCGACTGCACGCTGGCGGCGTCGTCGAGCCAGCGCACCGCCTCGAAGTCGTGGTTGTTGCCGCAGTAGGGCGCGTGCAGGCTGTTGGCGAAGATGCGGGCGTCGTCCGAGACGCCGCTGGTGTACCAGCCGTCGGCGTGCGCCGGGGCCAGGTCCCACAGGCGCACCGTCGCGTGCGGCAGCGTGAAGTGGCTGCGCAGGCCGTCGGTGAGCGCGCGCGGCAGGTCCGGCTCGTTGCGCACCTCGAGCAGGCTGCAGGTCCAGGCGTGGAATTTGTTGGCGATGGCGGCGTTGTCCTGCGCCGTGCGCACCAGGTTGGCCATGCTCAGTTCCAGCGTCTTGTATTTGTCGCGCATCATTTCCATCTGGCGTTCCTGGAGCGACACGGTCTTGCCGGTCAGCGGGCTCGACAGTTTCACCTGGCCCAGCAGGGCGGCGTGCTCTTCGAAAAACAGGGGGTTGTCGGCCAAAAAGGCGGCGACGGCGGCGGAGTCCAGTGTTGCGGTCATGGGTATCGGGGGCGTGAGCGTAAGAAAGTGAGCGTGAAGAAACTAGGGGAGTGGCGCGCCAATGGCGCCAGCGGGCCTTGGCCGCGGACAAACGCAATTCTAACCGTTTGTTGATGTTTGTTGACGTTTGTTGACGTTTGTTGACTTCCGCCAGCGCATTGGCGCCGCGCGAACGAAAAAAAGACGCCCGGGGGCGTCTTTTGGGGGCCGCCGCGGCAAGCCGCGGGCAGCGATCAGAAGCGGTGGCGAACGCCGATCTGCAGTGCCGAGCTGTCTTCGCCTGGCGTCTTGGTGAAGCCGCCAGGTGCGCTGGCCGCGCCCGGGGTGTACTGGGCTTGATTGTCGTTCTTGATGTGCGAGTAGACGGTGTAGACGTCGGTGCGCTTGGACAGGTTGTAGTCGTAACCGATGCCCATCAGGGTGGCGTCGCTGTTGGAGGCGAGCTTGTCGTTTTGCTTGGCGAACGTCGCCATGATGCGGCCGGCGCCGATCGCGTAGTGGCCACCGATCTGGAAGCTGGTCGCGTCGACGATGGTGTTGGCGCGGATGTTGGTGATGAAGATGTTGCGCAGCGCGGTCGCGGTGGCGACGCCGAGCGGCGCCAGCGACGGCGCGACGGTCGAATCCCAGCCGCCGATGTAGTCGCGCAGCAGGGCCGAGTTGCGGTTGCGCTGGGCGTGGAAGCCGGCGAACAGCTTGAAGTCGCCCATCTTGTACGAACCGCCGGCGGTCGAGGTGACCAGGCTGCTGTTGCCGTCGAGGTCGGTGCCGCGGTTGTGGCCGATACCCATGTCGAAGCCGTTGGCCTTGTAGGTCACGGCGGCGCCGATGAATTTCTCGTAGCGGCCCAGGTAGCCCGAGTTCTTGAAGCCGTACATGACCGAGCCGCCCAGGCCTTTTGGCGTGGCGATGCGGTACTGGATCGATTTTTGCGAGCGGATGTCGGCGCCGAGCGAGGTGAAGCCGGCGGTGCCGCCGGTGATGTGGCCCCAGCTGGCGCCGGTGCCCGCTTCGAACACGTCGGCCGCGGCGAAGATCTCGTAGCCGGGGGTGTACATGCGGCCGAGCAGGAAGGCGCCGACCGGCGTGATCATGCCGACCATCGCGGTGCGGTCGAACAGCGCCTTCTCGGCGTTGACGGCGATCTTAGGCTGGAACGCGACGTTCAGGCCGTTGATAATCGGCGCGGGAATGGCGCCCATGCCGCGCGTCAGGTAGCGGCCCTGGTTGGGCGTGATCAGTTCCGGGGTCTGGGTGCCGGTGTCGAGCTCGACGCGCGCTTCGAGCTGGAACATCGCCTTGAAACCGCCGCCGATGTCCTCGGTACCTTTGAGGCCGATGCGTGAGCCGTCGGCGATGCCGCTGACGAGCTTAACCTTCTCGCCCTTGGTCTTCATGATGCCGGCATCGGCGATGCCGTAGATCACAACGCTCGATTGGGCAAAGGCAGGGGCCGCGAAACAGGTAGCGATAACAGCAGCAAATAATTTTGTTTTCATTGCATCTCCAGGGAGGTAATTTTTCTAAAAACGAACGCGCGTACTAATTCGGTCTGACCAATATGCCACCGTTTTTTGGGCTTGTACAGGAAGCCGATACGGCGTCGACGAATGCGGTTGCGGAAATGACACAAAGCGTGTGAAAACGGTATTCCGGAAGGGGCAGGGCGGCGCGAATGTACGCAGATGTACGTATATGGTGACAATTTGCAGTGACATTCGCGGCGCGATCCGCAGCGACATTCGCGGCGCTCAGAACGCGTGGTTCACGCCAAGCGCGAAATGGTTGACGCGGGTCGCGGCGGCGGCCGGCGCCGCGGCCCGCCTGCGCGAGGCGTCGAAGTAGAGCTGGGTGCGCCGCGAGAGGCTGTATTCGTAGCCGAGCGAGAGCTGGCGCGTCCTGGCCACGCCCTCGGGCGACTTCTGGCCGTAGCCGGCGAGCAGCGTGCCCGCTCCCATGGCCCAGTTCGCGCCGAGCACCCACGCCCTGGCGCTGTCGAAGCCCGGCGGGGCGGTGTGGCTATGGTCCTGGCGTATGTACGAGGCCATCAGTTTGAGGCCGGGCACCATGCGCGTGATGTCGATCGAGGCGCCGATCGAATAGACCTCGCTCTCGACGCCGTTGCGTTCGACGGCCAGCATGCCGGCCAGCGGGCCGTTCTTGTAGGTGGTGCTCAGCGAGAACGGGTTGGCCGACGCTTGCGCGCCCGAGGGGTACAGGGGCGGCACGGCGAGCCCGCCAGGGGGCGACTCGCGGGCCGCGACCGTGGCGTTGAGCTGCAGGCCGTTCCATTCGGGCGAGTGGTAGAACACGGCGTCGGACAGGCGGTCGGCCGAGCTGCCGGGCGCGCCGAGCGGGCCGGAGGTGAAGCCGGCCACCATGATGTCGGTCTGGAACCCGGCCGGGGTCGGCAAGCCGTGCCACGGCTCGAAGGCCATGCTCGTTTCCTGGAACGCGCTCAGGCCGCGGCCGATGCGAACCACGCCGAGGCCGCCCTTGAGCCCGACCCAGCTCTGGCCCTGGAACAGGGGGCGCTGCCCGCTGCCGGGGCGGCCCTCGTTGGCGCCGGTCGCGCGGGTGCCGGTGTCGGGCTCGTAGCCGATCTCGAGCTGGAACAACGCCTTGATGCCCGCGCCGAGCTCCCCGGTGCCCTTGACGCCGAGCCTGTTGTGGTCGCGCTTGCCGATGTTGAGGGCGGCGCCGTCGCGCTTGATCAGGCCGAGGTCGATGTTGCCGTACACCATGAGTGGCGCCTGCGCATGGGCCGCACATGCGGTGGCCAGCAGGGCGGTGGCGAGCAGCGTTTTTTTCATGCGCTGTTTGATGTGCTGCTTCATGTGCTGTTTCATGTGCTGTTTCATGTGCTGTTTCATGTACTGATTCATGTGCTGATTCATGTGCTGATTCATGTGCTGTTTCATGTGCTGATTCATATGCTCTTCCTTATGGGGTGAACGGGCGCGCCGCGGGCGCGCCGCGCCGTTTGCCGGAGCTTGCGTTGGCCCCACCTTAATTTCGACGCCGCCGCCGCCCGCCAGGCTTGGTCGGGTATGCCGGGCCGGTTTGGTGGAAGGCGACAAAACGCCCGCGCGCCGTTGTTTTTCGGCCCTTGCGCGCGCCCGTTGCGGACACGTCCATATCGGCGCGGCTTATTTGCGAAAAATCAATAAAAGACGTGTTCGCCGCTGCGGCCCAAGGGCCCCGGCGTAAGCTGTGCATTCGAACGCGGCGCCCTTGTGCCGGGCCCCGCGAATCGTTGCTTCTGCACAAAATTAGTGCGCCACCCGACCGATGTTCCTGCAACTTTCAACGATAAGACTAGCCGATGGCAAACCGTGAAGAACTTGGCATCATCCGCGCCGCGCGCGCCGGACGCCCGCTGGCCCAGGTTGAACTGGGCAAATTGTACTTGCTCGGCAGCACAGGCCTGCCGAAAAGCCTGCCGACCGCGCTGCACTGGCTCGAGCGCGCCGCGTGCCAGGAGTGCCCCGAGGCGTGGGAGCTGATCGGCACCCACATCCCGCTCGAACTGGCGCGCCAGAGCCCGCGTCCGCTGGCGCTCTGGTACGAGCGCGCGTTCGACGCCGGCGTCACGCGCGCCGGCCTGGTGCTGGCGCAACTGGTGCTCGAGCCGCAAGCCGGCGCCGCGCGCGCCGCCGCCCCCAGCGCGCGCACCGCCAAGGCGCTG
>NZ_PXWF02000044.1 GCF_003011895.2 Massilia glaciei
GCTCAAATATTGGCGGACGTAACACTCAAGGACGGTAGTTTCGATACGCTCTTCAACAGCTTTCCCAGCTTTAGAAAAGGGCTCGCGGAGATCACGGCCAAGCGGCGGCGCACCTTCGAGCTCAAGCTGCCGTGAGGATTTGCCTTACTCAGCACTTGCGATAAACGACAAATTAACCGACAGTGCTTGTTTTATGGCCATTATTGTCGGGAGACTTGCGTGCGGAAAATTGCGATCGGTTTTGGCGTGCTGTTGCTTGTGCTGATGGGTATTTGGCAGCTTAGTGCGGCGCGCTCTTTTCAGTTGTTCGGGGACATGTTCAACCGGGTCGATACGGCCGAAAAAGTGGTGGCGCTCACCTTCGATGACGGGCCGACGCCGCGCTTTACCCAGGAGGTGCTGGCCGTCCTTAAAGAGAAGGATGTGAAGGCGACCTTTTTTCTTACCGGGCAAGAGGTCACAAAGAACCCCCAAGAGGCGCGCGAAATTGTGGCCGCAGGCCATGAGCTTGGCAACCACAGCTTCACCCACCCGCGCTTGATCCTGACCACTTATGGCAAGGTGAAGAGCGAGGTTGATACAACCGAGGCGGCGATACGGTCCATCGGCTATACAGGTCCCCTGACCTTCCGCCCGCCATACGGCAAAAAACTGGTCGTGCTGCCTTACTACCTGAGCGAACGCGGCATCACATCGGTGATGTGGGACGTCTCGCCGGAGGACTCGTCCGAGATCGGTGCGAGCTCGGACAACATCATCAGCCACGTGGCCGATAAGGTGCGCCCGGGCTCGATCATTCTGCTGCATGTGATGTATAAATCGCGCCAGGCGTCGATGGCCGCCGTGCCCGGCGTGATTGACGCGCTCCGGAAGAAGGGCTACACCTTCGTCACCGTTTCCGAGCTCGCAAAACGGCGCGCCAAATGATCATGCACACCAGACTACTAACACCCGGCGATGTCGATGCGTTTCGCAATTTGCGCCTGTCGGGCATTGAGGAATCACCCGGCGTGGCATGGGCCTCGTATGCGGAAGAAAGCGCGCAAACCCTCGAGCAGACGCGGCAGCGCCTGGTCGCCACACCCTATCAAATGGTGTTTGGCGTGTTTAACGGCGAGCATCTTGTCGCGATAAGCGGTTTCAAGCGCGAATCCATGTGCCAGATTAGCCATCGCGGCAATATCTGGGGGCTGTATGTCGCGCCCGAGGCGCGCGGGCAAGGGGTGGCCGACAAATTGATCGAGGGCTTGTTGCGTGAAGTGCGCGGCATACCCGGCCTGGTTCAGGTCACGCTGGTTGTCAGCAGCGACAACGAGGCTGCCAGAGCCTTGTACGCAAAGTATGGATTCATCAAGACGGGCGTCGATCACAGGTCGGTCTGCATCGACGGCCACTATCACGATGAGGACCGGATGGTCCTCCTGCTCGACGCCGATTGATTGCCATTGCTTATGCTCCGCACATCGGGCGAAAAAGCGAAGACCGTTGCGACTGGAAAAAAAGCGTTATCATGCCAGCCGTCCGGCAAGCGGCGCATGGCGCGCACGCCCGCCGCGACCAGTGCAACTTACAAGGAACTCGAATGAATCACAGCCAGCCTACCGGCGTTGGAAAACTTTTCTCCATTGTGGCCTTGCTTGAAGGGCTGACGTGGGCCGGACTGCTGGTCGGCATGTTCCTCAAATATACGACGAAGACCACCGAGCTGGGCGTCGCGATTTTCGGGCCACTGCATGGCATCGTATTCATCAGCTATGTGGTCGTCACGGTCATGGCGGCGGTGCGCTTGCGCTGGCCGCTGTGGGCCACGCTCATCGCCGTGCTCGCCGCCGTGCCGCCGCTGGTGACGATTCCGATGGAAATCTGGTTCAAACGACGCGGCTTGCTCGCCGACCCTGAAGCAAGGAAAAAAGCGCTGGCGCCACGACCAAGTCCGGCAAGCAAGTATCAATGAGCGTTCCTGCCATCTAAACGTGGCACGCCGGGATCAGCTGTAATGGACACCCTTCAGCAGATAAAAAAACGGCACCCGAATTTCTTCTGGGTGCCGTTCTCATTCGGGACTTTGTACCGTCCACGCCTGACAATGCGTATTAGTTCAATGCGACGCCGCTGACGCCGACCTTGCGGATCTCGCCGATCAGCTCGCCGATGTTGCTGCGCACGGCGCCTTCGTTCGCAAGGCGCAGGCGTTCGACGCCGGCGAATGCGTCGCCGACCTTGGCCGTGAACGGCACAGCGATCCGCTTGCTCATGACTTCTTTGCCGGTGGCGCGCTCGGTCAGCACGTAATTGACGGTGGCGGTCACTGTCATGTTGAAACCCATCATCGGTTGGTCAAGCTTTTCCATCGTCGCCACCAAGACGTACTTGCCGTCTTTCTTGCTGGCGGACAGCATGCCAGCTTCTTTCAGCGATGCTTCCAGCGCCTGTTCGAATTCGCTGTTGCCGACGTTCGACACCCACAACGGATTGGTATCCTTGCCGCCAGACACGCTGTTGACAGCGACATTGTTGCTCATCGGCGTTTGCAGGATACGGTCGGCCGGGGCCGTTTGGGCCACCATTTGCTCGACGCGGGATGGCGCGGCGCAGCCGCTCAGAACGGCGGTGAGGATGACGACGGCGGCGAGTGAGAGCTTTTTCATGAGTTTTCCTTCAGTTCAGTAGGTTGAGATTATTTTGCTGCGACGATTGCTTCCGCAGGGCATTGCTTGATATTCAGGGACTGCTGCACTGCGTCGAATTCGCCCTTCAAGCGGGCATAGTTCGCCTCCGGCACTTTGGTGCCGCCGAGATGCAACAGGGCCGGCCAGAACAGGATCACGCCCACGCCGGTCAAGGCCTTGTCGTTGGAGGCAGCCTTGTCGAGGCGTCCGCCGAGCTGCACTACACGGGTACTAATCCGCTGCAATTCGCTGGACAACTGCGCGCAGTTGTAGGTCTCGAACAGTTTTGGCGACATGTACGTCGTCGGGACGTCCTTCGACGCGGTAGCACAGCCGCCAAGCCCGATGCACAGGGCTAATGCAGCCAGGGTAGACTTTTTCATTGATTTCCCATTAGTTTGACCAATTCCGGCTATTTATTTTTGTTGTCGCAGCGACTTTAATCCTGACATGGTTAATATGTCAATTAGTTCCGTAAAAACCATGAGGTAAGTTTTAGTTTCAAGATGAATCTACTAGACCGTTCATCCGGGCTATTCATCTCTGTATAGAAAATGCTTCAAGAATGCGTGCCACTACAGGCGAAACATAAAAAAACGGCACCGGGATTTCTCCTCGGTGCCGTTTTCGTTTGGGACTAAGCTAGATTACGCTTCGTCGCCGTGCTGCGAAGCAGCGGTTGCCTGCGCGTTATCTTCCATTGCCTGCAATTCGTTGGCCATGTTGGCCTTCTCTTGCTGCAACAGCGCATTGCGCTCTTCGACTTCCCACGCTTCTTTTTCCTTGCGGGCGCGATGGAAGGCCAGACCGGTACCGCCAGGAATCAGGCGGCCGACGATGACGTTTTCCTTCAGGCCGCGCAGACCGTCGCGCTTGCCCATGATCGCCGCTTCGGTAAGCACGCGGGTGGTTTCCTGGAACGATGCGGCCGAGATGAACGAGTCGGTCGACAGCGATGCCTTGGTGATACCGAGCAGCACGTTTTCGTACGTCGCTGGGATCTTGCCGGCGGCGGTGACGCGGTCGTTTTCGTCCAGCAACTCCGAACGCTCGACCTGTTCACCAACGATGTAGTTCGCGTCGCCCGCTTCCACGATCTGCACGCGGCGCAGCATCTGGCGCACGATCACTTCGATGTGCTTGTCGTTGATCTTCACGCCCTGCAGACGGTACACGTCCTGCACTTCGTCGACGATGTAACGTGCCAGCGCTTCGATACCGAGCAGGCGCAGGATGTCTTGCGGATCGGCTGGGCCGTCGACAATCATCTCGCCCTTGTTCACGACCTGGCCGTCATGGACCAGCACTTGCTTGTCCTTGGTGATCAGGAACTCGTGCTTGTTGCCATCCATGTCGGTGATCTCGAGACGCTGCTTGCCCTTGGTTTCTTTACCAAACGCAACCGTACCCGTGACTTCGGCCAGCATGCCGGCGTCTTTCGGCGAACGCGCTTCGAACAGCTCGGCAACACGCGGCAGACCACCGGTGATGTCGCGTGTCTTTTGCGATTCGGTCGGGATACGTGCCAGCACTTCGCCGACCGATACCGCCTGGCCATCTTTGACCATGATCAGCGCGCCGACCTGGAAGCCGATCGCCACCGAGTGTTCGGTGCCGGCGATCTTGACTTCTTCGTTCGCTTCGTTGAGCAGCTTGACTTGCGGACGCAAGGTCTTGGTCAGCGAACCGCGGCGCTTGGCATCGATCGCCACCAGCGTCGACAGACCGGTCACATCGTCGACCTGGCGAGCGACGGTGACGCCCTCTTCCACGTTCTCGAAGCGCACGATACCGGCGTACTCGGTGATGATCGGACGGGTCAGCGGATCCCAGGTTGCCAGGGCCGTGCCGGCCTTGATGACCATGCCATCCTTGACGATCAGGGTCGCGCCGTACGGCACTTTATGACGCTCTCGCTCACGGCCGTGGTCGTCGGTGATCAGGACTTCGCCCGAACGGGAGATGACGATCTGCGAACCCTTGCCGTTGGTGACGTAACGCATGGTCGCGGTGAAACGGATGGTACCGTTCGACTTCGCCTCGACCGACGATGCAACCGCCGCACGCGACGCCGCACCACCAATGTGGAAGGTACGCATGGTCAGCTGGGTACCAGGCTCACCAATCGACTGCGCCGCGACCACACCGACGGCTTCGCCGGAGTTGACCATCGAACCGCGGCCGAGGTCGCGGCCGTAGCACATCGCGCACAGGCCGAAGCGTGTGTCGCAGGTGAGCGGCGTGCGGACCTTGACTTCGTCGATCGACAGGCGCTCGATTTCTTCGACCATGTCTTCGTCGAGCAGGGTGCCTGCCTCGTACAGCGTTTCCTGGCTTTCAGGATTGACGATGTCGTTGACGTTGACGCGGCCCAGGATACGGTCGCGCAGCGCTTCGATGACTTCACCACCTTCAACCAGCGCCTTCATGAGGGTGCCGTTGCTGGTGCCGCAGTCGTCCTCGATCACAACCAGATCCTGGGTCACGTCGACCAGGCGGCGTGTCAGGTAACCCGAGTTCGCGGTCTTGAGCGCGGTGTCGGCCAGACCTTTACGCGCGCCGTGGGTCGAGATGAAGTACTGCAACACGTTCAGGCCTTCGCGGAAGTTCGCGGTGATCGGCGTTTCGATGATCGAACCGTCCGGTTTGGCCATCAGTCCACGCATACCCGCAAGCTGGCGAATCTGGGCCGCGGAACCGCGCGCGCCGGAGTCGGCCATCATGTAAATGGCGTTGAACGATTCCTGCGTCGACTGGGTGCCGTCGCGGCGCGTCACGTTTTCGACCTTGAGCTGGTCCATCATGGCCTTGCCGACTTCGTCCGAGGTCTTGCCCCAGATGTCGACGACCTTGTTGTAACGCTCGCCGGAGGTGACCAGACCGGACGAGTACTGCTGCTCGATCTGTTTGACTTCCTGCTCCGCGGCGGAAATCAGGGTCACTTTTTGTGGTGGTACCAGCATGTCGTCCACACAGATCGAGATGCCGGCGCGCGTGGCGAGACGGAAACCCGATTGCATCAGCTTGTCGGCGAACACGACGGTCGCGCGCAGGCCGCACTTGCGGAACGAGGTGTTGATCAGCTTCGAAATCTCTTTTTTCTTCAGGGCGCGGTTCAGTACGGAGAACGGCAGGCCTTTAGGCAGGATTTCGGACAGGATCGCACGGCCGACCGTGGTTTCGTAGCGCGTGACGGTGCGCACGAACTCGCCGGTCTCGGCGTCCTTTGGATTCTCGACGATACGCACGGTGATGCGGGTCGTCAGTTCGACTTCCTTGTTGTCGTAGGCGCGGATCACTTCCGAGACGTCGGTGAACAACATACCTTCGTTCTTGGCGTTGATCGCCTCGCGGGTCGCGTAGTACAGACCCAACACGATATCCTGGGAAGGCACGATCGACGGCTCGCCGTTCGACGGGAACAGGATGTTGTTGGACGCGAGCATCAGCGTGCGCGCTTCCATCTGTGCTTCGATCGACAGCGGGACGTGGACAGCCATCTGGTCACCGTCGAAGTCGGCGTTGAACGCGGCGCAGACGAGTGGATGCAGCTGGATGGCCTTGCCTTCAATCAGGACCGGCTCGAACGCCTGGATACCAAGGCGGTGCAGCGTAGGTGCGCGGTTGAGCATGACCGGATGTTCGCGGATCACGTCTTCGAGGATGTCCCACACGACCGGCTCTTGGATCTCGACCAATTTCTTGGCGGCCTTGATCGTCGTTGCCAGACCCATCAGTTCAAGCTTGTTGAAAATGAATGGCTTGAACAATTCCAGGGCCATCAGTTTCGGCAGGCCGCACTGGTGCAGTTTGAGCTGTGGACCGACCACGATGACCGAACGGCCCGAGTAGTCGACGCGCTTGCCCAGCAAGTTCTGACGGAAACGACCGCCTTTACCTTTGATCATTTCGGCGAGCGACTTGAGCGGACGCTTGTTGGCGCCGGTCATGGCTTTGCCGCGACGGCCGTTGTCGAGCAGCGAGTCGACCGCTTCTTGCAGCATCCGCTTTTCGTTACGCGTAATGATTTCCGGCGCGCGCAATTCCATCAGGCGCTTGAGGCGGTTATTACGGTTGATGACGCGGCGATACAGGTCGTTCAGGTCGGAGGTCGCGAAGCGGCCGCCGTCGAGCGGCACCAGCGGACGCAGTTCCGGCGGCAGCACCGGCAGCACTTCCATGATCATCCAGTCGGGCTTGATGCCCGAACGCTGGAATGCCTCGAGCACTTTGAGACGCTTGGCGTATTTCTTGATCTTGGCTTCGGACTTCGATTCCTTCAGTTCCACGCGCAGGGCTTCGGCATCGCGGTGGATGTCGATCGAGCGCAGCAGTTCACGGATGCCTTCGGCGCCCATGAAGGCGGTGAAGTCGTCGCCGTACTCTTCGTACTTGGCGGCATAGTCGTCTTCCGACATGATCTGGCACTTCTTGAGCGGGGTCATGCCTGGATCGGTCACGACGTATGCTTCGAAGTACAGGACGCGTTCGATGTCCCGCAGGGTCATGTCGAGGACCATGCCCAGACGCGACGGCAAGGACTTCAGGAACCAGATGTGCGCGGTTGGCGACGCCAGTTCGATGTGGCCCATGCGCTCGCGGCGCACTTTGGCCAGCGTGACTTCGACGCCGCACTTTTCGCAGATGACGCCGCGGTGCTTGAGGCGCTTGTACTTGCCGCACAGGCACTCGTAGTCCTTGATGGGACCAAAAATCTTGGCGCAGAACAGGCCGTCGCGCTCAGGCTTGAAGGTACGATAGTTGATGGTTTCCGGCTTTTTTACTTCGCCGTAGGACCACGAACGGATTTTTTCAGGCGAAGCCAGACCGATTTTGATCGCGTCAAAGGTTTCGTTTTGCTGAACTTGCTTGAATAGATCGAGCAGTGCTTTCATGTATCACTCCAGGTGATTAAATTGCGTGAATCCGAGGCTTGCGCCCCAACCAAGTAATGCAAAAGTGGGCAAGGTCCATTCCTTGCCCACGCGGGCGACGCGGCCAACCGGGTGGCTGCGTTCGCGCGGGTCAGCTCGCTGACCCACCTTGCTTTGCTTAGTTACGTTCGAGATCGATATCAATACCGAGCGAACGAATTTCCTTGACCAGCACGTTGAACGATTCCGGCATACCGGCTTCGATCACATGGTCGCCTTTGACCAGGTTCTCGTAGACTTTGGTACGGCCGTTCACATCGTCCGACTTAACGGTCAGCATTTCTTGCAGCACGTAAGACGCGCCGTATGCTTCCAGTGCCCACACCTCCATCTCACCGAAGCGCTGGCCGCCGAACTGGGCTTTACCGCCCAGTGGCTGCTGCGTAACGAGCGAGTAAGGACCGGTCGAACGCGCGTGCATCTTGTCGTCAACCAGGTGATGCAGTTTCAGGACGTGCATGTAGCCAACGGTAACCTTGCGCTCGAACGATTCGCCCGTGCGGCCGTCGTACATCGTGACCTGGTTCTTCGAAGGCGTCATGCCGAGCTTCTTGGCGATGTCGTCCGGGTAGGCCAGGTCGAGCATGCGGTGGATCTCGGACTCGTGCGCACCGTCGAACACCGGCGTCGCGAACGGCACGCCGTTCTTCAGGTT
This sequence comes from Massilia glaciei, assembly GCF_003011895.2. Taxonomy (GTDB): domain Bacteria; phylum Pseudomonadota; class Gammaproteobacteria; order Burkholderiales; family Burkholderiaceae_D; genus Telluria_A; species Telluria_A glaciei. The sequence continues at coordinate 8,259 of NZ_PXWF02000044.1, forward strand.
CGATGCCAGCGTCATGATTTCGTCGTCGCTGAAATTGTCCAGGTCTTCCGATTTGCCGGTCTCGTTGTAAATCAGGTTCAGGAACTTGCGCATTTCCACGACCTTCGCTTGCGCCTTCAGCATTTCGCCGATGCGCAGGCCGAGGCCCTTGGCTGCCCAACCCAAGTGGGTCTCTAGAATCTGACCAACGTTCATCCGCGACGGAACGCCCAGCGGGTTCAGCACGATGTCGGCCGGGGTGCCGTCCGCCATGTATGGCATGTCTTCGACCGGCACGATACGGGAAACCACACCCTTGTTACCGTGGCGACCCGCCATCTTGTCGCCGGACTGCAGGCGGCGCTTGACGGCCAGGTAGACCTTGACCATCTTTTGCACGCCAGGCTGCAGTTCGTCGCCCTGGGTCAACTTCTTGCGCTTCTCTTCGAAGGCGAGGTCGAACTGGTGGCGCTTCTCGGCGATCGATTCCTTGATCGCCTCGAGGGCGGTCGCGGCGTCGTCGTCGGCTGGACGGATGTCGAACCAGTGGTACTTGTCGAGGTCGTCAAGGTAGGCCTTGTCGATCTTGGCGCCTTTGGCCAGCTTTTTAGGGCCGCCGTTGACGACTTTACCGATCAGCATCTTCTCGAGACGCTGGAAGGCGTCGCCCTCGACGATACGCATCTGGTCGTTCAGGTCGAGGCGGAAGCGCTTGAGCTCATCATCGATGATCTGCTGGGCGCGCTTGTCGCGGACGATGCCTTCGCGGGTGAACACTTGCACGTCGATCACGGTGCCGACCATGCCCGAAGGCACGCGCAGCGAGGTGTCTTTGACGTCCGAAGCCTTCTCGCCGAAGATGGCGCGCAGCAGCTTTTCTTCCGGGGTCAGCTGGGTCTCGCCTTTTGGCGTGACTTTACCGACCAGGGTGTCGCCTGCTTGCACTTCGGCACCGATGTAGACAATGCCGGACTCATCGAGACGGGCGAGCTGGTTTTCGGCCAGGTTCGAGATGTCACGGGTGATTTCTTCGGCGCCCAGCTTGGTGTCACGCGCAACGACGGACAGCTCTTCGATGTGAATCGAGGTGTAGCGGTCGTCTTTGACAACGTTTTCCGAGATCAGGATCGAATCCTCGAAGTTCAGACCATTCCATGGCATAAACGCCACGAGCATGTTCTGGCCCAGAGCCAATTCACCCAGATCGGTCGATGCGCCGTCGGCGATCACGTCGGCCTTGGCGACACGGTCGCCGACCTTGACGATAGGACGCTGGTTGATGTTGGTGTTCTGGTTCGAACGGGTGTACTTGATCAGGTTGTAGATGTCGACGCCGACTTCGCCCGCATGCGCTTCGTCGTCGTTGACGCGAATCACAACACGGCCCGCATCGATGTAGTCGACGATACCGCCACGCAAAGCTTGCACGGTGGTGCCCGAGTCGACCGCGACGGTGCGCTCGATGCCGGTGCCGACGAATGCTTTTTCAGGGCGCAGGCAAGGGACCGCCTGGCGCTGCATGTTTGCACCCATCAACGCGCGGTTCGCGTCATCGTGCTCGAGGAACGGGATCAGCGAGGCCGCGACGGACACGATCTGGCCTGGGGCGACGTCCATGTACTGGATGCGCTCCGGGGATACCAGGATCGTCTCGCCGGCTTCACGCGCGGATACGAGTTCATCGGACAGCGTGCCTTCGGTCGAGATGGTCGCGTTCGCCTGGGCGATGATGTAACGGCCCTCTTCGATCGCCGACAGGTAGTCGATCTTGTCGGTGACCATGCTGTTTTCGACCTTGCGGTACGGGGTCTCGAGGAAACCGTATTCGTTCAGGCGCGCAAACAATGCCAGCGAGTTGATCAGACCAATGTTCGGTCCCTCTGGCGTTTCGATCGGGCACACGCGGCCGTAGTGGGTCGGATGCACGTCGCGCACCTCGAAGCCGGCGCGTTCGCGGGTCAGACCACCAGGTCCGAGCGCGGACACGCGGCGCTTGTGGGTGATTTCCGACAGCGGGTTGGTCTGGTCCATAAACTGCGACAGCTGGGACGAACCGAAGAACTCGCGGATTGCGGCCGAAATCGGCTTGGAGTTGATCAGGTCGTGCGGCATCAGGTTGTCGGCTTCGGCTTGGCCGAGGCGTTCCTTGACGGCGCGCTCGACGCGCACCAGGCCGGCGCGGAACTGGTTTTCGGCCAGCTCGCCCACGCAACGAACGCGACGGTTACCGAGGTGATCGATATCGTCGACTTCGCCGCGGCCATTGCGCAGTTCCACCAAGATTTTGATCACGGCCAGAACGTCTTCGTTCGACAGTGTCATCATGCCGGTCAGCTCGTCGCGACCGATACGACGGTTAAATTTCATACGACCGACAGCCGATAGGTCGTAGCGCTCAGGGCTGTAGAACAGGCCGTTGAACAAGGCCTCGACCGAATCCTCGGTCGGCGGCTCGCCGGGACGCATCATGCGATAGATCGCCACTTTCGCGGCCATCTGGTCGGCGGTGTCGTCGATGCGCAGGGTTTGCGAGATGTAGCCTCCCTGGTCGAGGTCGTTCGTGTAGAGCGTCTGGATGTCGCTGATGTCGGCTTCGCGCAGACGGCCCATCAGGTCTTCGGTCAACTCCTCGTTGGCGGTGGCGACGACTTCGCCGGTTTCCGCGTCGACGATGTTCTTGGCCAGCACGCGGCCGAGCAGGTAGTCCTCAGGCACGGAGATGTGCTTGATGCCGGCCGCCTCGATGTCGCGCACGTGCTTGGCGTTGATCCGCTTGTCCTTGAGGACGATCGTCTTGCCGGCTTTGTCGACGATGTCGAAACGCGCGACTTCGCCACGCAGGCGCTCGGCGACGAATTCCATTTCCGCGCCTTCGGAGCGCAGCTTGAAATTGTCGAACACGAAGAAGTTCGCGAGGATCTGCTCGTGCGACATGCCGATGGCTTTGAGCAGGATCGTGACCGGCATCTTGCGGCGGCGGTCGACACGGAAGAACAGGATGTCTTTCGGGTCAAACTCGAAGTCCAGCCATGAACCGCGATAAGGAATGATACGCGCGGAAAACAGCAGCTTGCCAGACGAGTGGGTCTTGCCGCGGTCGTGTTCAAAGAACACGCCAGGCGAACGGTGCAGCTGCGAGACGATCACACGCTCGGTACCGTTGATGACGAAGGAACCGGTGGTCGTCATGAGCGGCAATTCGCCCATGTAGACTTCTTGCTCTTTCATTTCCTTGACCACAGGCTTTGTCGGCGATTCCTTGTCCAGGATCACCAGGCGCACCTTGGCGCGCAGCGGTGACGCGAACGTCAGGCCACGCTGTTGGCATTCCTTGACGTCGAAGGCGGGGTCGCCCAGGACATACGACAGGAACTCGAGGCGCGCAAAACCATTGTGCGACACGATAGGAAAGATCGAGGTAAAGGCCGACTGCAGGCCGTCATTCTTGCGGGTAGACGGAATGGTATCCGCTTGCAAGAAGTTCTCGTAAGATTCAAGCTGGGTAGCCAGCAGAAAAGGAACGTTGTGAACGTTGGCGCGCTTCGCGAATGACTTGCGAATGCGTTTCTTCTCAGTAAATGAGTAGTGCATGGACACTCCGTGAGTGACTAAAAGGATGAGAATTCAGGAATTTCCAGTGTCGGCGTCCACTAGAAAGGCCTCAAGTCTCGAACTTCCGGTCAGGTGAAAAGAAGAACAAAACAGGGTAAACCAGTTACATACTGCTGCTACGAATACTTCAGGGACGACAAAAGAGCCAAAGCCGCATTCCCTTTCTTTCGAAACGGAACCGCAAGCTTTGACTCCGGCGCAGTGATGCCGCCCAATGATGCTATTACTTGATTTCGGCTTTCGCGCCTGCATCTTCCAGCTTTTTCTTGCCGGCTTCTGCGTCTGCTTTCGAAATCGCTTCTTTGACAGTCTTAGGCGCGCCGTCGACCAGATCTTTAGCTTCTTTCAAGCCCAGACCGGTGATTTCGCGAACTGCCTTAATGACGCTGACTTTGTTTGCGCCGAAATCAGCCAGAACCAGGTTGAATTCGGTTTGCTCTTCAACAACAGCAGCAGGACCAGCGCTACCGCCGCCGACTGCAACTGCAGCTGCCGAAACGCCAAACTTCTCTTCGAATGCCTTGACCAGGTCGTTCAGGTCCATTACGGACATTTCGCCAACTGCTGCCAGGATGTCGTCTTTGCTAATTGCCATTTGAAACTCCATTTATATTTGTCGAGGACCGCGCTCCGAAGAGTTCCGCCCTACAAGTGTGCTAACAAGATTGGTTTTGACTAAAGCGGCGGCAATTAAGCTGCTGGGGCTTCTTCTGCTGCTGCAACTTCTTCTGCAACAGGAGCGGCGCCCTCGCCTTTTTTGGCTGCCAGAGCAGCCAGACCACGTGCAAAGCTCGACACCGGCGTCAGCATCAGTCCCAGGATCTGGGAGATGAGGACTTCACGGCTAGGAATGCTTGCCAACGCTGCGACGGCCGCTTTATCAAGCGACTTGCCTGCGTAGTTACCTGCTTTGATGACCAGTTTGTCGTTGGTTTTAGCGAAGTCGTTGATGACTCGCGCTGCTGCAACTGCATCTTCCGAGATCGAGTAGATCAGCGGACCGGTCATGGCGTCAGCCAGGCTTGCAAACGGCGTGCCTTCGACGGAGCGACGAGCGAGTGTATTTTTCAACACACGCAGGTACACGCCTTGAGCACGCGCTTTGGCACGAAGTTGCGTCAAGTGACCAACCTGGATGCCACGATATTCGGCCACGACGATCGTTTGCGCAGATGCTACTTTTGCGGAAACTTCGGCGACTACGGCCTTTTTGTCATTCAGATTGAGACCCACGGTCAACCTCCTAAAATGATGCTCGGCAAATGCCTCGCATCGGTTCGAACAACGGCGTCCGAAGTTTAGAAGTACAACTGAGCGGATGAATTCACGCAGCATGGACTAACAAAACTTGCTCGGGTACACCATCTGCGTTGGGTCAACTCTTTTAACCTCCTGCCTGCCTGCTGCATTCGGCCCAACGGTCTTTGATTGTCTGGCCGGGAAAACCCCGGCCAGCCCAAAGATTTGCCTCGCGCGTCGCCGCGCGAGGGCTTGATTCTTTATTACGCTGCCAGGTTGGCGTGGTCGACGCGAACGCCGGCACCCATGGTCGACGACAGCGATACCTTGCGCAGGTAAACACCCTTCGACGATGCCGGCTTGGCCTTGTTCAGCGCGTCGATCAGCGCGAGCAGGTTCGACTTCAGGTCTGCGTCGGCGAACGACTTGCGGCCGATCGTTGCGTGGATGATGCCGGCCTTGTCGGTACGGTACTGAACTTGACCGGCTTTCGCGTTTTTGACCGCGGTGGCGACGTCGGCGGTGACGGTGCCGACTTTCGGGTTAGGCATCAGGCCGCGTGGTCCCAGGATCTGGCCCAGGGTACCGACGATACGCATGGTGTCTGGCGAAGCGATGACGATGTCGAAAGGCATGTTGCCGGCTTTGACCATCTCAGCCAGGTCTTCCATACCAACGATGTCGGCGCCGGCAGCTTTGGCTTGCTCGGCCTTGTCGCCCGAAGCGAACACAGCGACGCGAACGGTCTTGCCGGTGCCAGCTGGCAGCACGACGGAACCGCGGACGACCTGGTCCGACTTCTTGGGATCCACACCGAGTTGGACCGAGACGTCGATCGACTCGTTGAACTTGGCGGTTGCGAATTCTTTGATCAGGACTACAGCGCTATCAAAGGCGTACGACTTGTTACGGTCTACCTTGGCCTTGATTGCTTTAACGCGTTTGGACAGCTTAGCCATTACAGACCCTCCACCGTGATGCCCATCGAACGAGCGGAACCGGCGATGATGCGCACTGCGGCATCCATGTCGGCAGCTGTCAGATCTGGCTGTTTCAATTTAGCGATTTCTTCCGCTTGCGCGCGCGTCAGCGAACCGACTTTGTCGGTATGTGGCTTTGGCGAACCTTTGGTGATGCCGGCAGCTTTTTTGATCAGGTAAGTCGCAGGAGGCGTCTTCATCACGAAAGTGAAGGACTTGTCCGCGAACGCCGTGATCACGACTGGGATTGGCATGCCTGGCTCTTGACCTTGGGTCTGGGCGTTGAACGCCTTGCAGAATTCCATGATGTTCAGGCCGCGCTGACCCAGCGCAGGGCCGATCGGTGGGGATGGGTTTGCTTTACCAGCTGGCACTTGCAGCTTGATAAAACCAATGATTTTCTTTGCCATGATGGCTCCTATCTTTGATTTGAGTAGTAGCGCCCCGCCGGTACAAGCATGGCAGGGCTCCTCTTATCAGTGTTTCACCGCTGAGGTGGCGCCTCTGATTTTGCGCTTGCTTCTAAACCTGGGTCCCCGCTTTCGCGTGGATGACGGCTGAAAAAAAATGGATCCCCGCCTGCGCGGGGATGTAATCGACTGCGTCGATTACACTTTTTCGACCTGGCCGAACTCGAGCTCGACCGGCGTTGCGCGACCAAAAATGGTGACCGAGACGCGCACTTTGGATTTCTCGTAGTTGACTTCTTCGACGTTGCCGTTGAAGTCGGTGAACGGACCATCCTTGATACGCACTTGCTCGCCCACTTCGTACAGCACTTTTGGACGGGGCTTTTCGATGCCCTCTTGCATTTGCTGCATGATCTTGTCGATCTCGCGCGCCGGAATCGGCGTCGGCTTGTTCGACTTGCCACCTATAAAACCGGTGACTTTGCTCGTGTTCTTGACCAGGTGCCAGGTCTCGTCCGTCATTTCCATTTCAACCAGCACGTAGCCCGGGAAGAAACGACGCTCGGTGACCGACTTTTGGCCGTTTTTGACTTCAACGACTTCCTCGACCGGCACCAGGATCTGGCCGAATTGCTCGGTCATGCCGGCGCGCTCGATGCGCTCGGTCAGGGCGCGCTGGACGCTTTTTTCCATACCGGAATAAGCATGCACAACGTACCAACGCTTGTTACTTACTGGCACGCTAAGCGCTGCGCCAGCATCTTGTGCCGGGACAATGCCCGGCACGTCGTCTTGCACATTTTCGCTCATAATTATTTCCGCAGAATCAGGTCGTAGAGGAAATAGGCGATCGTCTTGTCGGTGAGCCACAGGAACAGCGCCATGACGAAGACGAAGGCGAACACGATACCGGTGATCTGGGTCGCTTCTTTCCGGCTCGGCCAGACGACTTTGCGTGTTTCACGCACCGCCTCTTTGGCGAAACTGAGGAATTCACGACCGGACGTCGATGTGTACAGGATCAGAACGGCAAGAGCCAACCCACCTACGAGCACCAATGTGCGCGTGAGGCCTGGTTGGCCGGCCAGGTAGTAAAACCCGACTACACCTGCGAACGCGGCAAATATTGCTAGCGCGACCTTGATCTTGTCACTCGACGTGCTGGTGGTTTGCACGGATTGATTAGACATACTTTTTTTACTTTCGGTGCCCTGCACCAGAACGGTGGCAGGGACGGAGGGCATCGAACCCCCAACCTTCGGTTTTGGAGACCGACGCTCTGCCAATTGAGCTACGTCCCTACGTAAATCTTCAGTGGAATCGACTATTTTACCACTTCGCGCGCGCCGCGTGAAAACTAATCGATTTCAGAGGTGGGGCGGAAGAATCCGCCCCGGCAAACTATTTCCTGCTTATTACTTGCTGGCTTCGCTCAGGATCTTTGCGACCACGCCGGCGCCGACGGTACGACCGC
>NZ_PXWF02000045.1 GCF_003011895.2 Massilia glaciei
GGCCAGCGCGGCGTCGCGCGCCTGCTTCTCGGCGCCCGGGGTGCCGGCCGGGGCCTGCCCCTTGAGGCGCAGGCTGCCCGTGCCCGACAGCGGACTGGCCGCGCGCGCGCGCCCGACCGGCACCCGCGCGCTGCCGTTGGCGGCCAGCCGCGTGCTGGCCGAGCCGGTCATCTGGGTGCCCTTTTCGATCACGAAGGTCGCGTCCGCGTCCTTGCCCAGCACCTGCACCAGGTAGGGCATGATCTGGCGCAGCGTCGGCTCGAGCGTGTACGGCGGGTTGAGGATGAACATGCCGCTGCTGTGCAAGCCGAAGCCGTCGGGGCCGGGGGTGGTCACGGTCAGCGTGACGTTGAGCCACTCCTTGGCCGGCAGGCGCTTGAGCTTGTCGGCGAACACGCGCGACTCCATGCGCTGGAGCAGCGGATACCAGACCGCGTAGATTCCAGTCGGAAAGCGCTCGAGCGCGTCCTCCAGCGCGTCGCGCACCTTGCGGTAGTCCTGCTTGTCCTCGTACGGCGGGTCGATCAGGACCATCGCGCGGCGCGACGGCGGCGGCAGCAGCGTCTTGAGGCCGTGGAAGCCGTCGCCGCGCTCGATCAGCACCCGCTTGCCGCGCGTGCTCGGGCGCTCGCCCTGGGCCGCGGCGTGCTCGGCGACCTTGCGGAAATTATCGGCCAGCAGCTTGCTGTCGGCGGGATGGAGCTCGAACAGGCGCAGGCGGTCCTGCTCGCGCATGAACTTGTCGGCGCAATACGGCGAACCGGGGTAGTAGCGCATCTTGCCGCTCGGGTTGAGCGCCTTGACCAGGTTGACGTAGTCGGCCAGCGGCTTGGGCAGGTCCTTGCGCTCCCACAACGGGCCGATGCCGGTTTCGTACTCGGCGTTCTTGGACGCGTAGCCGCCGTCGAGCGCGTACACGCCGGCGCCCGAGTGGGTGTCGATGTAGGTGTAGGCGGTGTCTTTCTGATTGAGGTATTCGTGCAGCTGGATTTGCACGAAATGCTTCAGAACGTCGGCGTGATTACCCGCGTGAAAGGCGTGGCGGTAGCTCAACATAGCAAGGGATTTCCATAAAAAGGGGTGTCGACGGCGCGCGCGTCCCCTCGGCGGGGAGTGCGGAATTAACACCATTATCTACCAAAATGGCCTCCGGCCCGATATTATCGGCTGTTCCGGCCGCCGCCGGCGCCGCCGGCGGGCATCCGGCGGCGCCGCGCGCCACCGCGCCTCGCGTGGCCCAAAAGCAACAATTATTGTGCTATTGGTATGGATGTGCGTGCCACATAGAACGAATTGGCGTATAAGGAACACTGGGCGACCGATATTTACCAGGAGAAAGAAGATGGGAAATCACTCCGCGCAGGAATCCAGGAACCCAACCACCATGGCCCCGGCGGCGGAAGCGGCGGCCGCGCCGCCGCTGTGGGCCGACCTGATCTGCCGCCACCTGATCGAGGTCGAATCGACGGCGCAAGGCGACGCCCCGGCGCGCTTCCAGAGCTCGATCCACCAGCGCCGCATCGGCGACGTCGACATCGCCCACATCGAGGCGCACGGCCAGTGCGTGATCCGCACCAAGGCCGTCCTCGCGCGCGACAACCGCGAGCATTTCCTGCTCAGCATCCAGCGCAGCGGCACCGGCGTGCTGCGCCAGGACGGGCGCGAGGCGCTGCTGCGCAAGGGCGAGATGGCGTTTTGCAGCAGCAAGCGCTGCTACGAGCTCGCGTTCGACGCCTCGTTCGAGCAGACGGTGATCATTTTTCCGGCCGACGTGGTCTGCGCGATCCGCCCCGGGGTCGAGGCGCTGGCCGGGCTCACGCTCGACGTCGGCAATCCGCTGCTGCGCGTGTTGCGCGAAACCGCCGACCGCTTCTTCGAGACCGCGTTCGAGCGCCGCGGCGCGGTCAGCAAGGAACACGCGGCCGAAAAGCTGTGCCATCTGTTCGCCGCCGCGCTGGCCGAATCGGGCTTCGCGCTGGACGCGCACCCGATGGCCTCGCCGATGATGCTCGAGCGGCGCTGACGGGGCCGGCGCCCTCCCCGTCACGCCGGCCGCTCCAAGCGACCCGGTGCAAGCGACCCCGCTTCAAGCGACCCGCTTCTCGTCGAAGAACTGCGCCTTCCCGGTCGAGCCGTGCTAGGGCGTGGCCGAGCTTTGATGCTGCCCGATGGTCTGGGCGACGGCGTCGAAGTAGCCCGTGCCCACCTCGCGCTGGTGCTTGACGGCCGTGAAGCCCTTGGCGGCGGCGGCGAATTCGGCCTCCTGCAATTCGACGAAGGCCGTCATCTGGCGCCGCGCGTAGCCGTGCGCGAGCTTGAACATGCCATAGTTGAGCGCGTTGAAGCCGGCCAGCGTGACGAATTGGAACTTGTACCCCATCGCGCCGAGCTCCTTCTGGAACTTGGCGATCGTCGCGTCGTCGAGGTTTTTCTTCCAGTTGAACGAGGGCGAGCAGTTATAGGCGAGCATCTTGCCGGGAAATTTCGCGTGCACGGCCTCGGCGAAGCGCTTGGCGAAGGCGAGGTCCGGCTTGCCCGTCTCGCACCAGACCAGGTCTGCGAACGGGGCGTAGGCGATCGCGCGCGCGACGGCTTGTTCGATCCCGGGCCGGGTTTTATAAAAGCCCTCGACCGTGCGTTCGCCGGTGCAGAACTGCTGGTCGCGCGCGTCGATGTCGGACGTCAGGAGGTCGGCCGCCTCGGCGTCGGTGCGCGCGATCACGAGCGTCGGGGTGCCCATGACGTCGGCCGCGAGGCGCGCCGCGGCCAGTTTCTCGACCGCTTCGCGGGTCGGCACCAGCACCTTGCCGCCCATGTGGCCGCATTTTTTCACCGAGGCCAGCTGGTCTTCGAAGTGGACCCCGGCCGCGCCCGCGTCGATCATCGTCTTCATCAGTTCGTAGGCGTTGAGCGCGCCGCCGAAACCGGCTTCGGCGCCGGCCACGATGGGGGCGAAGTAATCGATGTCGCCCTTGCCTTCGGCCCATTGGATCTGGTCGGCGCGCAGGAAGGCGTTGTTAATGCGGCGCACCACCAGCGGCACCGAATTGGCCGGATACAGCGACTGGTCCGGGTACATCTCGCCGGCCGCGTTGGCGTCGCCGGCCACCTGCCAGCCCGACAGGTAGACCGCCTTCAAGCCCGCCTTGACCTGCTGCAAGGCCTGGTTGCCCGTCACGGCGCCGAGCGCGTTGACGTAGGACTCGTGGTTGAACAGGCTCCATAATTTCTCGGCGCCGCGCTTGGCGAGCGTGTGTTCGATCGCGAGCGATCCGCGCAGCCGCACCACGTCGGCTGCCGTGTAATTGCGCACCACGCCCGTCCAGCGCGGATTGCCGTCCCAGTCTGCCTGCAAGGCTGCCGCCTGCTGTTCACGCGTTGCCATGGTGTCCTCCTAGATGCGATATTGAAAAGCGAAATCCTTCTACAAATCATAGGCTTGTTTGTGCATGGCAGCAATTGTCTTATATAAGACATATAAGCCAGTTAAATCGATTAATAATCAAACGTTTGAAAAAGCAATCCCACGATGCGGAACAAAATTTCTCACAATGGAAGATGTTTTCGGCAAGGATTCGGGCATCATCCCATGATGCGGAATGCTGGTCCTGTCAGATGAAATGGCGCCGATTGACTGCGCAGGTGCGCGGGCGCGGTCCGGGCGAGGCGGCGCCGGCACGCGGCATCGGCAAGTGGAATCGGCATGGAATCGGCATAAAATATGCTTGCGTTAACTATGCCCGCCTTGCCCACCTTCCACTAACGATTGGACCTGCCATGACTTTTTTCACGACCGACCTGTGCGACGAACATCCCCAACTGCTCGAGGAGGGCCTCCTGCACGCGCTGCCGCCGGTGTTCCGGCGCTTCGGGCAACGCGCCAGCTTCAGCGGGCGCGCCACGACCTTGAAGGTGTTCGAGGATAACGCGTTGGTGCGCTCGACGCTCGAAGCGCCCGGCAACGGCAACGTGCTCGTCATCGACGGCGGCGCCAGCTTGCGGCGCGCGCTCGTCGGCGGCCAACTGGCGGTGCTGGCCAGGGACCGGGGTTGGGCCGGGATCATCGTCGACGGCTGCGTGCGCGACAGCGCCGAGATCGACGCCTGCGACATCGGCGTGCGCGCGCTCGCCACGCATCCGCAGCGCAGCGGCAGGAGCGGCGCGGGCACGCGCAACGAGCGCGTGTTCATCAGTGGCGTGGCGGTCAATCCGGGCGATTGGATTTACGCCGACCTTGACGGGGTGCTGGTGGCGGCGCAAAAGCTCGACTGAGAGGCTGAGAGTCTTTCGATCACGCCCGAAAAACTCTCAGCCTCTGAGGCGGGCGCGGGAAGGCAAAAACCGGCGCCCGTCAAACGCTTTGGTCGCAACAGAAATAGTGTTGATTGAACTTGTCCAGCAATAGCCAACATCGTCCTCGCGGATGCGAGGACCCATAGAACAGTTGCTTTGAGCTACCGTTCCATGGATCCCCGCATCCGGATGACGTCGTTGTCGGAGCGGCGGCCGGCTCAGAGGCTGAGAGTTTTTCGGACGTGGCCGAGCAGCGCGCCAGAAGGTGGCCGATCGAGGCGCAAAGCACAGCCATAGCTCGGGCTATGGCGAGCATTTGCAACGACGAGCGGGCGCTTTCCGGCGAGCTGAGCGGGCATGGTCGAAAGACTCTCAGCCTCTCAGGCTTCGGCGGGCGCCTTGCTCAGGTACGGCCCCCCGGCCTGATCGGCCGGCGCGGCGTCGAACGCGATGTGCCCGTCGCGCACGCGCACCGGCACCACGTCCTTCGGCCCGAACCGCCCCGACAGGATCAGCTTCGACAGCGGATTTTCGATCTGCTGCTGGATCGCGCGCTTGAGCGGGCGCGCGCCGTACACGGGGTCGTAGCCGGCCTCGGCGATTTTTTGCAGGGCCTCGTCGGACATGTCGAGCGTCATCTCCATCTTGCCCAGGCGCTGCTCGAGGTGCTTGAGCTGGATCTTGGCGATCGCGCCGATGTGCTTCTCGTCGAGCGCGTGGAACACGACGATCTCGTCGATCCGGTTGATGAACTCGGGCCGGAAATGCGAGCGCACCTCGGCCATGACGGCCAGCTTGACCACGCCCGGGTCGTCGCTGTCCATCGACTGGATCTTGTGCGAGCCGAGGTTCGAGGTCATCACGATGACGGTGTTTTTGAAGTCGACCGTGCGGCCCTGCCCGTCCGTCATGCGGCCGTCATCCAACACCTGCAGCAGCACGTTGAACACGTCCTGGTGCGCCTTTTCGATCTCGTCAAACAAAATCACGCTGTACGGTTTGCGCCGCACCGCCTCGGTCAGGTAGCCGCCCTCGTCGTAGCCGACGTAGCCCGGCGGCGCGCCCAGCAGGCGCGCGACCGAATGCTTCTCCATGAATTCGCTCATGTCGATGCGGATCATCGACTCCTCGGTGTCGAACAGGAACGAGGCGAGCGACTTGCACAGCTCCGTCTTGCCGACCCCCGTGGGCCCGAGGAACATGAACGAGCCGTACGGGCGGTTCGGGTCGCCCAGGCCGGCGCGCGAACGCCGGATCGCGTCGGCCACGGCGGTGATCGCCTCATCCTGGCCGACCACCCGCTCGTGCAGCTTTTCCTCGATGTGCAGCAGCTTGTCGCGCTCGCCCTGCAGCATGCGCGAGACCGGGATGCCGGTCGCACGCGAGACCACCTCGGCGATCTCCTCGGCCCCGACCTGGGTGCGCAGCAGGCGCGGCTTGTCGGCCGCGGCGCCGGTCTCGGCGGCGGTGTCGGCGTGCTTGAGGCGCGCCTCGAGCTCGGGCAGCCTGCCGTACTGGAGCTCCGAGACCCGCTGCCAGTTGCTCTCGCGCGTGGCCTGCTCCATCTGCAGGCGCACCCGCTCGATCTCCTCCTTGATGTGGGTGCTGCCCTGCACCACCGCCTTTTCGGCCTTGAGGATCTCCTCGAAGTCGTTATACTCGCGCTCGAGGCGCGCGATCTCGGCCTCGATGAGCTCGATGCGGCGGCGCGAGGCCTCGTCCTTCTCCTTCTTGACGGCCTCGCGCTCGATCTTGAGCTGGATGATGCGCCGCTCGAGCTTGTCCATGACCTCGGGCTTGGAGTCGATCTCGATCTTGATCTTGGAGGCCGCCTCGTCGATCAGGTCGATCGCCTTGTCGGGCAGGAAGCGGTCGGTGATGTAGCGGTGCGACAGCTCGGCGGCGGCGATGATGGCCGCGTCGGTGATCTCGACCTTGTGGTGCAGCTCGTATTTGTCCTGCAGCCCGCGCAGGATCGAGATGGTGGCCTCGACGCTGGGCTCGTCGACGATGATCTTCTGGAAGCGGCGCTCGAGCGCGGCGTCCTTTTCGATGTATTTGCGGTATTCGTCGAGCGTGGTCGCGCCCACGCAGTGCAGCTCGCCGCGCGCGAGCGCCGGCTTGAGCATGTTGCCCGCGTCCATGGAACCCTCGGCCTTGCCGGCGCCGACCATCGTGTGCATCTCGTCGATGAAGACGATGGTCTGGCCCTCGTCCTGGGCCAGCTCCTTGAGCACGGCCTTGAGGCGCTCCTCGAACTCGCCGCGGAACTTGGCGCCGGCCACCAGCGCTGCCATGTCGAGCGAGAGCACGCGCTTGCCCTTGAGCGACTCGGGCACCTCGCCGTTGATGATGCGCTGGGCCAGGCCCTCGACGATGGCGGTCTTGCCCACCCCCGGCTCGCCGATCAGCACCGGGTTGTTCTTGGTGCGCCGCTGCAGCACCTGGATCGCGCGCCGGATCTCGTCGTCGCGCCCGATGACCGGGTCGAGCTTGCCCAGGCGGGCGCGCTCGGTCAGGTCGATCGTGTATTTTTTGAGCGCCTCGCGCTGGCCCTCGGCCTCCTGCGAATTGACGCCCTCGCCGCCGCGCACCGCCTGCACCGCCGTCTCGAGCGCCTTGCGCGTCAGGCCGGCCTCGCGCGCGAGGCGCCCAGCGTCGGATTTGTCGTCGGTCAGCGCGAGCAGGATCATTTCGCTCGAAACGAACTGGTCGCCGCGCTTTTGCGCCTCTTTGTCGGCCAGGTTGAGCATGGCCATGAGCTCGCGGCCGACCTGGGTCTCGCCGCCCGTGCCCGAGACCTTGGGCAGGCGCTCGAACGCGGCCTTGAGCCCGTTGCTCAGGGCGCCGACATTGGTGCCGGCGCGCTGCAGCAGCGAGCGCGCGCCGCCGTCGTCCTGGCCGAGCAGGGCCGCGAGCAGGTGGACCGGTTCGATGTATTGGTTCTCGTTGCCGACTGCCAGGCTTTGCGCATCGGAGATGGCCTCCTGGAGCTTGGTGGTGAGTTTGTCTTGCCGCATGGTGTTGCTCCCGATTGTGTCTGGTTTATACAGAACAGATTGGGATGGAGCGCGGCATTTTCAATACAATAATGGCGCCCCTGGGCGCCATTATTGTCAAAATTGTCAGGATTGTCAGGACCGACGGGGTCGACCCGTGACAAATTTAGTCCATGGCCCTGCCGGCCGGTCCCGCCTGGGCGTCGGCCAGCGCGATGTCGCGCACGTTCTTTTGCACCGCGACGGCGCCGAACAGGGCCAGCACGAACGACATGGCAAAAAAGCCCTTCTCGCTCGACGCCAGCGTCGCGTTCCACAGGCCGACCGTCAGCAGCAGCAGGCACATCCCGACCGAGATCCAGCACAGGCCAAAGTAGATGCCGGTGACCTTGATGCCCTCGAGCCGGTCGCGCACCGATTTTTGCAACGAGACCGAGGCGAACAGGCCGTACATGAGCAAAGTCAGGTAGTACCCCTTCTCATTGAGCCCCATGGCCGCGTTCCAGACGCCGACCAGATAGACGCCCGCGCCGATCGCCATCGCGAGCCAGGAGGCGCCGACGAAGGCGCCGGTGGGACGGTTGGATTGCTGTGTTGACATGGTTTTATTCCTTCCAGGTGGTTGTGACGCGGGACGACAGGACTCGGGACGACGGGACTCAGGACGACGGGACTCAGGACGACAAGGCGCGCCAGGTGGCATACCCGGCGATGCAACAAACAATCGAACCGGCCAGGTGCAGGGCCGAATGGCCCAGCGCCCAGCCGTACTGGCCGCGCTCGAGCAGCAGCATGGCCTCGCCCGAAAAGGACGAAAACGTGGTCAGCCCGCCGAGCAGGCCGGTGATGGCGAACAAGCGCCATTCGGGTCCGAGGCCCGGATGGGCCGCGAACACGCCCATCAGCAGGCCGACGCCAAAGCCGCCGCCCAGGTTGGCGGCCACGGTGCCCAGCGGCAGGTGCGGGTGCAGGTGGTTGAGCCACAACGACAGGCCCCAGCGCAGCCACGCGCCGAGCGCCGCGCCGAGCCCGACCGCCAGCCAGCTCATTGGCCGGCGGACCAACGCGACAGCGCGTGGTCGTCGCTGACGCGGGCGTCGACCCAGCGCGCGCCTTCCGGCGTCTGCTCCTTCTTCCAAAACGGGGCCTCGGTCTTGAGGTAGTCGATGATGAATTCGCAGGCCGCGAAGGCGTCGCCGCGGTGCGCCGAGCTGCACGCGACGAGCACGATCTGCTCGGCCGGCAGCAACGGGCCGATGCGGTGCACCACGCGCGCGCCGAGCAGCGGCCAGCGCGCCATCGCGCGCGCGACGATCTGCTCGATCGACTTTTCGGTCATGCCGGGGTAGTGCTCGAGCTCCATCGCGGCCACGCTGGCACCCTCGTTCATGTCGCGCACCGTGCCCACGAAGCTGACCACTGCGCCGGCGCTGGCGTCACCGGCGCGCAGCAGGGCCAGTTCGGCCGTGAGGTCGAAGTCGGCGCGCTGGACCCGCACCTGGCCGGCCTGCGCATTGCGCTGAGCATCGAGCTGAGCATCGAGCTGAGCATCGAGCCGCGCATCGGGCTGCGCATTGGGCTGCGGATTCACGCGCGGTCCTTGCCGACGCGCGAAAACAGCTGCTCGATGCGGCTCGCGGTGCGCTCGTCGAGCAGCGCCGGCATCGCGCACAGCTGCACGAACTGGGCCGCCTCGGTCAGCGGCTTGCTGCCCGACTTGAGCGAGGACTGCAGCACCTCGACCTGCAGCTTGAGGCGCTCGCGCGCAAACTCGCTGCCGCTGTCGACGCCGAGCGCGATCTCGAGGCGCAGCACTTCGCGCATCAGGCGCTCGCGGTTGCCCGCCAGCGCGGCGGCGTAGGCCTCGCGGCCGTTTTCGAGCGCGCCCAGGGCGGCGTCGAAGCGCTGTTGCAGCGCGCGCTCGTACTCCTTGGCCAGCGGCGCCAGGGCGGACCAGCGCGCGCTCCAGTCGGCGCCGCCGCCGGCGCCGCCCTGCCCCTCCACGGCCGCTTCGAGGGCCTGGCACAGGCGCAGCTTTTCGCGCAGCGCGCCGGCCTGGGCCATGCTCGCATTGCGTTTGGCCGCGTCGAGATGTTGTTGGACGGCGGCGATCGCCTCCTGGTGGCGTTTGTCGATCCGCGCCTCGTGCGCGCGCGGCACCGGGCCGACCGCGCTCCATTCGGCGGCCGCCTCGCGCAGCAGCTTGCCGGCGCCGGCCGCGTCGAGCGTGGGCGCGGCGCTCTCGAGGCGTTCGCAGATCGCCTCTTTGGCCAGTTCGTGGGCGCGCCGCTCGGCGTCGGCCGCGTGCGCGCTCTCTTTGCGCTTGGCGAACACGGCGTCGCAGGCGGCGCGGAAGCGCACCCACAGCGCCTGCTCGGTCTTGCGCTCGAGCGGCAGCGCGCGCGCGTGCTCCTGCCAGCGCTCCTGCAGCGCGCGCAGGGTGTCGAGCGCGTTGCGCTCCTGCGCGTTGAGCGCGCCCGCCTGCGCGATCAGTTCCTCGCGCAGCGCGACCGCGCCCGAGCGCTGCCGCGCCAGCGGCGCCTGCAGCGCATCGAGGGCGGCGTCGAACTCGTGCTCGATGCGCTTTTTCTCTTTGCGGTCGATCGCGCCCAGGTGGCCCCAGGCCTGGCGCAGGCGCTGCACCGTGGCCGCGAGCTGCTTCCAGTCGGCGTTTTCGGCGCCGGCCAGCTCGGCCGCGTGCTTGGCAGCCTCGGCCACCAGCGCCTGCGCCTTGGCGGCGTTGGCCTGGCGCTCCCCGGCCAGCTGCTTGAAGTGGGCGGCGGCGGGCGCGTAGGCGGTGGTGCAGGCGGCGTCGAAACGCTCCCACAGGCTCCGCGGGGCAGGGCCGGACAGGGTGTCGAGGCCCTTCCAGCGCTCGCGCATGCTGCCGACTTTTTTGGCCAGCTCGGCGATTCCGAGTTGCAGCGCCGGCAGTTGCTCGACCGCCTTGACCAGTTCCTCGCGCGAGACGTTGCCGCCCCAGCGCGCCCAGTCCGACAAGCGTTTGAGTTCGGCGCGCGCGTGCGCCAGGCGCTCGGAGACGGCCGGCGGCAGGCGCACGCCCTTGACATCCTTGAGCACCTTGTCGAGTTCGCCCGCGTTGGCGAGCGATCCGTTTTCGACCGCCGCCTCCATCGCCTCGAGCGTGTCGAGGAAGTGTTGGTCGGGCGGCAGCGCCGGGGCCGCGGGCCGCTTCTCGCGCGGGGCCCTGGGCGCCGGGGCGGCGCCGGCCGGGGATGGGGCCGGCGCGGCGGCGCCTGCATTGGTACCGAAATCGGTGGCGGCGCCGGTGGCAGCATCGGTAGCGGCATCGGTAGCGGCATCGGAGGCGGCATCGGTGGCGGCGCCCTCGGACGGGTCCGACGCCGCCGACGGGTCCCCAGCCGCTGGCGCCGACGAGGCGGGCGCCGCATCGGGCGCCGCCTGTTGCTGGGGCCGCGCGGCGAGCGCCTGGGTCAGCCGCGCATGCTCGGCCGCGAATTCCCTGAGCAGGGTGCGCGGCAGCGTCGCGTGTTCGGGCGCGGCCAGGGCCGCCGCGTGGGACCCGGCCAGATCGTCGAGGCGCTGCGCCAGCTCGGCGGCCGGCATGGCGTCATCGCCGAGCTGGCGCAGGCTGGCCAGGCTGTCGATCACGCCGCGCTGGAGTGCCACCTGCGCCCCGAGCCGCTCGGCCAGGGCCGCGCGCGCGGCCGCGAAACGGTCCCCGAGCTCGGGCGCTGCGATGACCGACCAGGCACGGTCGAGCGCGGCCACCTGGTTGGGCGTGAGCTGGGCGTCGGCGAGCATGGCGTCGGCCTGCGCCAGGCAGGCCTGCGCCTTGGCGATCTCGGCGTCGTGGTGGCGGATCGCGTCGAGCCGCGACTGCATCAGCTTGGCGACGCGGCGGTCGGTGTTGCGCATCGCGGCGTGCACGCGCTCGAGGTGGACCGGGGAATGGATGAACTCGGCCGCGGCAAGGCGCAACTCGGAAAACGTCGATTGCACGATGAAGTCGGCGGCGGCGGCTTCGTCGCCGGCCAGCGCCTTGACCTTGTCGGCCTGCTGCGCGCGCTGCGCGGCGGCCTCGTTTGGCTGGTTCAGCGGCACGCTTGGCGCGGCAGGCGCGGCGGCGGGCTTGTCGCCCGGCCGCTTGAAAAGGAATTCGAACATGACGTGGGATCAATCATTCAAAACCACCATCATAGCAAGAACTCGGGGGGCAAACGGTGCGATCGTCATCGTCGCGCTTGGCGCTACCGGCCGTAGTGGCGGGCGCACGCCGCGTCGGGGCCGCGTCGGGGCCGTGGCGCGGGGCGTCGGTGCCGTGGCCCGGCGCGCCAGCGGCGCCGGCGACAGTGGCCGGCCCCGGCCTTGCGCCGTCAATGGGCATAGACGGCCGAAAACGGATCGTCGTGCAGGTGTTCGACCTCGGTACGGGGCGCGCGCGCGCGGCCTCGCTTGCCGGCGGCGGCGGCCGGCGCCGCCGTCGCCTTGCTCTCCTGGCGGTGGGCGTCGTGCGCGAGCATTTGGTTGGCGAGGGAGAACCAGGTCTCGCCCGAGATGACGGCGCGCGCGACGGGGAACAGTTCTTTCTCTTCGCGTTCGAGGCGTTTGAGCAGCGCGCTGCAGAATGTTTCGACGCAGGCGCAGAAGTTGGCGACCTTCGCCTCGCAGTCGACCATGGTGCCGCCGAGGCCGTCGGAGAGCGCCTCCATCGACTTGGCGGCGGCCTGGCTCAGGCAGTCGAGGTCGGGCAGGAGTTGATCGGCGTCGTGCGTGGTGCGCCGGATGGCGGGGATGAGGAACATTTCGATCTTGCGCCAGCGGCAGGTGTCGTAAAGGCGCTGGACTGCGTGGAAAGTGTGGTTGACCTGGCCTTGGGTCAATGCGGTTTGGGTCAGGAAGTTCGATTGCAGTAGCTTTTGCAGGGTTTGCAGGCTCACGCGGACGCTCGCTTGTTCAACCGATAGCGCAACCAATGTATAAGTCGCCGTTAACATTCGCTCTCCTCAGAAATATCACACCTGCACAAGACCGGGCCGCTTCGGTGGCGGCTGGCAGTTGGCGGGGAGTTTGGACAGGCTTGGAACTCGTTATGCTTGCATTGCTCCGTAAGCCCGGAGAAACCAGTGTAAAGAACTCCGACATGCGCGGTTTGATCTAGCACAAGCGCCGGCCGGCCCCTTGGCGCCCTGAACGCGCGTGCATTTCGGGCGGGCTGAACTTATTTTGGACCCGCCGCAGACCAACTAATCGTCCGCCGGCGCGCCCTGCGCCAGCGCCGCCTCGAGCGCCGGAGCGAACCCGGCCGGCAGCGTGCGCGTGACGGTGACGCGCGGGCAGCCATGCCAGCGCGCGCAACGCGCCAGCGCGGCGGCGATGTCGCGCGTGAAGCGCGCGCTCGCGCGCTCGCCCGGCTCGAGCACCAGCGACTTGAGTTCGAACACGCCGTCGCGCCGGTGCGCCTTGGCGTCGACCCTGCCCACCAGCGCGCCGCGGCGCAGCAACGGCAGCGTGAAGTAGCCGTACCGGCGCTTTTCGGCCGGGGTGTAGCATTCGAGCCGGTAGTCGAAGCCGAACAGCTCGAGCGCGCGGCGCCGGTCCCACACCACCGGGTCGAACGGCGACAGCACGCTCGTCAGGGTGGGCGCGAGTTCGCCGGCCAGCGCGCGCAGCGCCGGCGCCATGTGCTCGGGATGGACGTACACCGGCTCGTCCCAGCCCTGCACGCGCGCGCGCAGCAGGGCGCCCTCGGCCACCAGCGCCTCGGGGTCGACGTGCGGGCGCCGGGTGCGGTGGTAGTCGGGGATCCAGGCCGCCTTGCAGATGCCGATCGCCTTGACCGCGCGCAGCGCGAACTGGCGCTGCACCGCAGCGTCGGACGGCTTGTCCGCCTCGTCCCAGCCCGGGTGCACGCGCTCGGCCAGGTCGTACACGCGCTGGAAGTTGTGGCGCCGCGCGATCATCAGCGCGCCCGACGTGAACAGCACCTCGAGCGAGCGTTTTTCGGGCTTCCAGCCCCACCAGGCGCCGGCCTGGCCGTCGGTGCGCTCGAAATCGGCCGAGCGGGTCGGGCCGTTGTGGCGGATGTGCGCCAGCACCGCCTCGACCTCGCCGGCGCGCTCGCGCATCCAGCTCTCGGAATACTTCCAGCCCATCTTGGCCGGGTCGAGCATGCGGTGCCGGTACAGGCCGTAGTCCTCGATCGGCACGAAGCAGGCCTCGTGCGCCCAGTATTCGAACAGCCGGCCCTCGGCCAGGTGCTGCTCGAGCCAGGCCGGCTCGTAGTCGCCGAGACGGCTCCACAGCACCAGGTAGGGGCTGCGCGCGACGACGCTGATGGTGTCGATCTGGAGCACGCCCATGGCGCGGATGGCGTCCATCAGGTCGGCCTTGACCGCCCTGCGGCGGCGCGGCGCGAGCATGCCCTGGGCCGCGAGGTGCAGCGCGCGCGCCGCCGCGATGGTGAATGTCGGTTCGTTCATCCCAGCATTCTAGTCATGCCGCGCCCGCCATGCGCGCGCCGCCCGGTATTTATTTGGCGGACCCGCCGGGGCGGCGGCGATCGCGGCGCAATCGCGGCGCAACCGCGGCCGTGGCGCGCCCCGCGCCGGCGCCGCGTTGCGCTATAGTGCAGGCTTGGCTCCCCCTACAAGCACAATGATGCGCCTGCTGCACACCTCCGACTGGCACCTCGGCCAGACCCTGCACAATTTCGAACGCGGCTACGAGCACCAGTGCTTCCTCGACTGGCTGCTCGACACCATCGTGGCCGAGCAGGCCGACGCGCTGCTGGTCGCCGGCGACGTGTTCGACAACGCCAACCCCTCGGCCGCGGCGCAAAAGCAGTTGTACCGCTTCCTGCAGCAGGCGCGCCAGCGCGCGCCGCGGCTCGACATCGTCATCATCGCCGGCAACCACGATTCGCCCGGCCGCATCGAGGCGCCCGCGCCCCTGCTCGAGGCGTACGGCACGGCCGTGATCGGGCACGTGCTGCGCGACGCCGGCGGCCAGATCGACATCGAACGCATGCTCGTGCCGCTGAGCGACAAGTCGGGCGCGGTGCGCGCCTGGTGCCTGGCGATCCCGTTCCTGCGCCCGGGCGACGTGCCGCGCGCGGGCGCGGGCGCGGCCGAGGCGGCGCCGGCCGACCAGTATTTGGACGGCATCGCCCTGCTCTACCGGCAGGCCTACGCGCTGGCCGACGCGCGCCGCGCGCCGGGCCAGGCGATCGTCGCGATGGGCCACTGCCACATGGTCGACGGCCAGGCCTCGCTCGAGTCGGAGCGCCGCATCGTCATCGGCGGCGCCGAGGCGCTGCCGGCGGCCGTGTTCGACCCGGGCATCGCGTACGTGGCGCTGGGCCACCTGCACCTAGCCCAGCGCGTCGGCCAGCGCGGGCAGGTGCGCTACAGCGGCAGCCCGCTGCCGCTCTCGTTCGCCGAGGTCGGCTACCGGCACCAGGTGCTGCGGGTCGACCTGGCCGCCGACGGCGCCGCCGCCGCGGTCAGCGCGCTGCCGGTGCCGCGCGCGGTGCAACTGCTGCGGGTGCCGGCCAGCCCGGCCCCGCTGGAGACGGCGCTGGCCGAACTGGCCGCGCTCGAGCTGGCGCCGCTGCCGCCGCACGCCCAGCCGCTGCTCGAGGTGCGGGTGCTGCTCGATGCCCCCGAGCCGGGCCTGCGCGCGCGCATCGAGGCCGCCATCGAGGGCAAGCCGGTGCGCCTGGCCAAGATCGAACCGACCCGCAGCCACCAGGGCGAGGCCGGCGGCGCGCCGGCGCTGTCGCTCGACCAGCTGGCCCAGCTCCAGCCCGACGACATCTTCAGGCGGCTGTACCTGCAGCGCTTCGGCGACGAGGCGCCGGCCGACCAGCTAAGCGCCTTCGCCGAACTGATGCTGCCGGCGGCGGGCGAGGCGCCATGAGGATCCTGCGCATCGGCGGCAAGAACCTGGCCTCGCTGGCGGGCGAGTTCTGCGTCGACTTCGAGCGCGAGCCGCTCGCGTCGAGCGGCCTGTTCGCCATCAGCGGCCCAACCGGCGCCGGCAAGAGCACCCTGCTCGACGCCCTGTGCCTGGCGCTCTACGACGCCACGCCGCGCCTGCTTCGGGGCGGGCGCGGCGGCGCCCTGCTGCCCGACGTCGGCGGCGAGACCGTCTCGGCCCAGGACCCGCGCACGCTGCTGCGGCGCGGCGCGGCCGAGGCCCATGCGGAGGTCGACTTCGTCGGCAACGACACGCTGCGCTACCGCGCGCGCTGGAGCGTGCGGCGGGCCCGCGCCAAGGCCGCCGGCGGGCTGCAAAAGTCGGCCATGACGCTGCACCAGCTGCCCGGGCTGCAAGCGATCGGCGGCACCAAGACCGAGGTCGCGGCCGAGATCGCGCAGCGCATCGGCCTCACGTTCGAGCAGTTCACGCGCGCCGTGCTGCTGGCGCAAAACGAGTTTTCGGCCTTCCTCAAGACCGAGGAGAACGAGCGCGGCGAACTGCTCGAGACGCTCACCGGCAGCGCCATCTACAGCGCCATCTCGAAGCGCGCCTTCGAACGCTACAAGGCCGAGCAGGCCGCGATGCAGCAGCTGACGCTGCGGCTGGCCGACCGCGCGCCGCTGGCCGGGCCCGAGCGCGCCGCGCTCGCCCACGCCAGCGGCGCGGCCGACGCCG
>NZ_PXWF02000046.1 GCF_003011895.2 Massilia glaciei
CCTGGCGCACGACGCCGGCGCCGCGCAGGCCGCCGGGCCGGGGCACGTGGTCTACGCGGCCGGCGACATCGCCAGTTGCCACGGGCGCGACGCGCGCCATTCGGGCGCGGCCGCCACGGCCGACCTGGTCGCCGGCCGGCTCGCGCACGAGCCGCGGGCGCGCGTGCTGCTGCTGGGCGACATCGTCTACGGGGGCGGCACCGAGGCGCTGTTCAACACCTGCTTCGGCCCGACCTGGGGCCGCTTCAAGGAGCGCACCCATCCGGCCCCCGGCAACCACGAATACATCTCGCCGGGCGCGCGCGGGTATTTCGACTACTTCGGCGCGGCGGCCGGTCCCGGCCACTATAGCTTAGCGCTGGGCAACTGGCGCCTGTACTCGCTCGACAGCAACCTGGCCGGGCCGGCCAAGGCGGCCCAGCTCGACTGGCTGCGCGCGGAGCTGGCGCGCGATCCCTCGCGCTGCACCCTCGCCTTCTGGCACCACCCGCTGTATAGTTCAGGCGTCCATGGAAGCCTAGGCGCCATGCGCGCGGAATGGGAGCTGCTGCACCGGCACGGCGCCGAGATCGTTTTATCGGCGCACGACCACGACTACGAGCGCTTCGCGCCGCAGGACGCCCACGGCAAGCTCGACCGGACGCGCGGCGTGCGCCAGTTCGTCGCGGGCATGGGCGGCGCGTACCGCACGCCGTTCCTGCTGCCGCTGGCCAACAGCGAGAGGCGCGACGCCAGCCGCACCGGGGTGCTCAGATTGCGCCTGCGGGACGACGGCTATGAATGGGAGTTGCTCGAAGCGTCGTATGACGGCTTTCCCCACGGGCCCGAGCCGGACCAGGGCAAGGGCAGTTGCCACTAGATTCATTCGATTCAAATCACTTATACGGTTTTCCGGAGTCACATGCACAACACGGTTCATTTCATCTTGCAGGGCAAGGGCGGCATCGGCAAGACGCTGGTCTCGACCATCCTCGGGCAATGGCTCGCGCCCAGGGACGAGCGGCCGCTGCGCTGCTACGACACGGACCAGGAGAACGCCACCTTCTCGCGCTACAAGGCGATGGACGTCAAGCACGTGCAGGTCATGACGGACGAGCGCAACATCGACCCCAAGCGCTTCGACGCGCTGATGATCGACCTGCTCGAGGAGGACGGCAACTGCGTCATCGACAACGGCGCCAACACGTTCTCGCCGTTGATGGGCTACCTGATCGAGAACGACTGTTTTTCGCTGCTCGAGGAATCGGGCCGCAAGGTCTACATCCACGTCATCGTCGGCGGCGGCGACACCCTGCACGACACGGCGATGGGATTCGTCTCGACCGCGAAGGCGACCAAGGTGCCGCTGGTGCTGTGGGAGAACGAGCACTTCGGCCTGCTCAAGTCGGCCAGCGGCAAACTGTTCACCGAGTCGCAGACCTACGCCGACCACGCCGCGCGCGTGTGCGGGCGCGTGGTGCTGACCCAGCGCAACGCCGACACCTTCGGCGCCGACATCAAAAAGATGAACACGGCGCGCATGACGGCCAACGAGGTGCGCGAGAGCGACAAGTTCAACGTCATGGAAAAGCAGCGCATCAAGGTCGTGTTCCGCGACCTGTTCGAACAACTCGACAAAGTCACCTGGTAAGTCTCATGGACCAGCAAAAACTGCGCAGCCTGGTGTTCGACAAGACCGGCGTCCGGATCGATGTCGACGACCCGATCTTCGCGCTCGTCGCGCTCAACGAGGCGGTGCTCGAAGAAGCGGTCGGGCGCCATGTGGCCTTGCTCGACGAGGCCACCGAGGCGTTGGCGGAGCAGGCGCAGTTGTTGCAGGAGGGCGGCGCGGGGTGCCGTTTTGTGGCCGCCGGGGGGACGCGGACGGTTCCGGCTGCGCGCCCGGCCGTCAGCGGCGGGCAGGGTTCAACAAGCCCGGGCTTGTCGGACAGGCGCGCGCTTGCGCTTGCTGCCGGCACGGCGGCGCTGACCGCCTTGTTCGTGCTGGCGGGCCAGGCGATTTTTTTCAAGCCGGCCGCGGGACTGACGCCGGCGCAAAGCGCCAGCATTCATGACGGCGAGAAGCTGGCCGGCATCGTGCAAAAACTCGACCCGAAAACACGGGCGCTGATCGATGCGGAAATGCAAAAACCGTAATTAAGTTCCGACAGCGAACAAGCAAGGCCGTACCAGTTGACGATTCCGGCCCTGCGCGCCCGGGATCAAAATGAATAGATCAGGGTCACTGACGTCTGCGTGTCAGTGTTCTCCTTGCCTTTTGGCACATTCGTGTCATTGCGCGCAACGACCGACGCCTTCATTTGCATGGTTCCATTGATCTTCGTGCTCAGGGACGCTTCGGCGCTCGAGTGCACGTTCGACGTGCTGCGCTCGACGCTCGAGGTATGCGTGAACATTGCCGATGGACTCAGCCGCCAGCGCAGCGCCGCCGCCCCGCGGATGGTGAAGCCGCTTTCGGTGGCGCCGGTGGCGCGCGTCCCGCTGAAGTAACCCGGCCCCACCTCCAGCTCGAAGACGTTGTCATGCTTCTTGTACATGCGGTTGCTGTGGCCGAACGCAATCGTGTTGTATTCGGTGTAGGCGCCGAAGCGATCCTCCACGTGGGTGCCGAGCACGAATAGCTTCTTGCCGTCCTCCATCAATTTATAGGCCGCCTTGGCCGACGCCAAGACCCGTTGGGCCGAGCGGACACGCTTGGCTTGACCGTTGGCCGAGGTCCGTTTGTCTTCCTTGAAATAGCCCGTGAGGATGTACTGGTTGCTCCAATTCTCCAGCTCCTGCCGGGCATCGATCTTTCCGGTGACGGAGGCGCCTTCCGTGTTTCCCGTGGTGGCGATGGCGCCCAGTTCCGCGGAGGTGTTCCAACTGGAGGGCGCGATATTTTCGGCGGCAAGACTTGACGCGGAGAAGGCGGCCAGGGCGGTGGCCAGCATGAAGGAGGAGCTTGATCGCATATTTTCTCGGAGAAAGGCGAGGGATTGAACTTGCCGAATTTGGTCGTGGGCGGGCGCCTGTAACCATATCACATGGCCTAGCAACCACCGGTCAGCTTAATGATTTATTGGCATTACGTTTTTTAGTAATGTCTGTCATCCGGACTTTTTTGACCTTTGCGCGACCGGACGAAGTCCAAATCTTATTTGACTTGCTCAGTCCATGGATCGGTGCGCGACTGGCGCTGCCATTGCCGCCAGCCGTGGCAGTAGGCGCTCTGGATGTAAGGACCCCGCAACACCCTCGGCGTGCTGTCCGATCCCAGATCCTGTCCCAGCAGGTAAAGCGCGCTGGTCCAACCGGCACGCAGCGCGGCGAGCTCGGCGTCGGCCAGGATCGATGCCTGCTCGGGCGTCTCGGCGCGCACGATCAAACACGTATCCGGTCCATTCGGACCACCCGTCAATGGATCGTCGCCGTCGTTGCCCCAACGGATGGCTTCGTATAGATTCATCGCTACCCCACAGTCCTAAACGATATGCAAGTTCGCCGGATGCGCGCGCGGCGCCGGCGCCGCCTCCGCCACGCCATACAAGCTCGCCCGTTCCATGATCGCGCGCGCCCACGGCATGTGGGTCGCCACCTCGCACATCGCCTGGTCCATGCGGAACACGGCGGGGCTGGCCACATCCATGATGCGCGTGGCCACCTCGATGTCGGTCTGGTTGACCTGGTAGTGGCGCTCGATCAGCGGGATCTGGTCGGGGTGGATCGCGGTCTTGCCGATCATGCCGTGCGCGAGGTCTTCGGTGACCTCCAAGTCGAGCAGCGCCGGATTGTCGAGGTACTCGAACACGGGCGATGTCAGCGCGAAGCCATATGGCATGAAGGTCGTCACGAGGCGCGCGATCAGCGGGCCAAGCGGCGTGCGGTAGATGGTCATGCCGCGCGGACGGCGCATACCCAGCAAGGCGAACAGGTCGTTGCCGCCGATACGCAGCGCGAGGATGCGCTGGCGCACGCCCGGCTCCTCGAGCGCCACGCGCAGCAGTTGCATCTCGGTTTCGTTGAAAACGTCGACCGTCTCGAGCGTCGGCATCAGCAGATGCGCGGTGTCGCGCACCAGGCGCCAGTACGATGGCAGGTTGTGGCGCGTCAGCTTGGGCAGCACGAAGCCGGCCAGCTTGTCGGCGCCCGGCATCGCCAGCACCCGTTCCATGACCTCGAGGTTGCGCACGCGCACGAAGCGCTGCAGCGGGCCGCCCGTGTTCATGCGCGCCAGCGTCAGCGACAGGTTCAGCAGCGCCTCCTCGAGCTCGCGTTCGGCGACCGCGTCCTCGGTGCAGAAAATCACCGAGCGCAGGTGGCCAAGCTTGGCCCGGTTGGCGATTGGCAGCAGGTCCTGGTGGGTGGCGGGCACGTACAGGGTCGCGCCGAGAAGTTGGCCGTTAAGCATCATTCGCAGTCCTTATTAACGAGACCGCCTGGTAGGGCAGGTCCACTTCCACGGCGATCGGGACATTTTTTTCCGCCGCCAACACTTTCAGATGCGCGACGTCGGGTGCATCCGGGTCACGCAAGATGAGCAAACGCGGCACGCGCCGCAATAGAACACGGGTGGCCTCGCCGATGCCCGGCTTGATGAGGTTGGCGTCGCCGATGCAGTAGCGCTCCATGGCGCCGCGCATGTACGCGCTCGACACCGCCAGCGCGCCGGCGCGGTCGACCGCCTGCGCGGCGGGGACGCCGCCGGCCGCGGCCAGCGCGACGGCCGCTTCGACGACCTCGTCGGCGAACCGGCGCGACTGGTCCTGCGGCTCGAACTGCGCGTAGTAGACGCAGCCATGGAAGTCGCCTTCGCCGATCTGCTCGTTGAGGATCGAGCGGCTGACCAGGCCCGACACGGTCGCGTTGAGGATGCTCGACGGGATCAGGTAGTCGGCGCACGAGGCGGCGCAGGCGGCGCTGCCGGCCAGGTCCGAGAGCACGTACAGGCCGCTGTCGATGTTCACGCCGTGCTCGGCGTTGAACTGGGCGACAGTGTGCGCCAGCTCGCGCGAGATCACGCCCTTGCCGGTCCAGCCGTCGATGAAGACGATCGATTCGGCGCTGTGGCCCTGGGCCAATATATGGCGCAGGGCCACCGCGTCGATGCCGCGGTCGCGGATGATCGAGACAGAATAGTGCGCGCTGGCGCGCCCGAACACGCGCGCGAGCACATGCTTGAGGATCACGCCGACCGGCGTGCCGGCGCGCGCGAGCGACACCAGCGTGACCGACTCGCCGCGGCGCGCGTGGATCAGCGCGGCCAGCGCCAGGCAGTCGCCCGCCATCTGCGCCAGATTTGTGCGCACGGCGTCGCGGAACACGTCCAGGTAGCGCGCCGACGGCAGGCTCTCGGGCGAGAGCATTTCGCTGTAGTGGCGCTTGCCGCGCTGGATCAATTCCTCCTTGTCGGCCACGGAGGCGAACGCGGTGAACGATTCGAGCGCGAGCCGCTTGAGCAGGAAGCACACGTCGTCGCTGCGGTAGCTGCCGCTGAAGCCGGCCGCGCTCACGGTCGTGCTCATAGCGCCGCCACCGTCATTTTCGCCAGTTGGGTGCCACTCGGCACGATCGCGTAGTCGCAGGCGCTCATGAAGCGCGCGTCGGAGGCGCTGTCGCCCATGCCGAAGGTGACGATCTGGCCATGCTCCTCGGTCAGGCGCGCGCGCACGTACTCGACCGCGTGCGCCTTGTTGAGTGTCTTGGGCAGGATCGCCAGGTTGTTGCCGTTGCGGTGGATGAAGAACTCCCTCCCCTCGCCCGCGATCCACGGCGCGACGACCTCGCGTTCGATCTGCTCGAGCGGCTCGGAGCGCTTTTCGGGGTCCTTGCGCACCACGTAGAACGGCACGCCGTAGTCTTCGATGATGCGGGCCTTGCCGCCCAGGCCGCTGCTTTCGGCGTAGGCGTCGATCAGGTCGCGGATCCGCTCGAGGCCGGGCAGCGCGGCGGCCATCGCGGCGCGCATCTTGGCGAGCCAGAATTCATCGGGCTCGCCGCCGGGCGCGAGCACCACCCCGCCGTAGTCGACGATGACGTAGTCGCTGAACGTGATGCCGACCCGGCCGAAGGCGTCGCGGTTGCGCGCGGTCGCCGGGATCAGGGTCATCTCGCGCTGCGCCATGGCCAGAAAGGCGCGCTGGCGCGCGGTGGTGTACGAGCAGGCGACGCCGTCCTTGAGGAAGGCTGCCGGATGCAGTTCCTCCTCCGGGCCACACTTGCCGGAACTTTGGAACAGGGTGTCGTCCAAATCAACAAACAGGAATTTCTTCAATGCGGGTCTCTGACTGAAAATGGAAAAGGCGCGCGTGCAGGCTGCGCGCGAGTTGGTGCAAGGCGTCGCCGGCCGGCGTTTCGTGGCAGATGAAAACATGCTCGTATTGGCCGGGTGCGACGTTGTAGATGAAGTTGGCGATCCCTTCGCCGTAGTTGTCTGGGAAGCTGAGCGCGTGGCCGACCGCGCCCCACGTCAATATCGGCGAGCGCGTGGTCGACTGCACCATCACATCGACGCCGCGTTGCTCGAGCGCGCGCCCGAGCATGAACGAGGGATGCATGAATTCGCCCGTGCCCAGCACCAGCACGCGCTCGCACGCGCCGACCTGCGCGGCCAGGCGTTCGGCCAGCGCGGACGGGTCGGCCAGCGCCGAACGCAGGCCCATGCGGCCAAAGCACGGGCTCGCGCCGCGCTCGGCGTCGGGGTCGAAGCGCTGCGCCGGCGCGGCCTCGGCCATCTCGCCGGCGGCGAAGGTGTAGCTGCCGTTGAGGGCGGCGCCCATGGTCACGGGCAGGCCGAAACGCCCGCTCAGCGCCGCGGTGGCTTCGGCGCCCATGAAGTTGGTGATCGTGCACAGGTGCACATGGGCGACATCAAGGCTCAGCGTGCGGCAGGCCGCCACCAGGTTCAGGAAGGTGTTGCCGGTGCTGGCCTCGTCGTCGACCAGCACCAGCGAGCGCGCGCCCTGCAGCATCGCGCGCATGGCCGGGTCGTCGGGCAGGTGCAGGAACTGGCGCGGCGCGTGGCTGTGCGCCTCGGCAAATTCGATCAGCGGCGCATTGCCGACGCGGTAGCGCGAGGTGTGGATGAACAAGCCTTCGCGATCCGGGTTGGCGGCCAACCAGGCCTCGAACACGCCCTGGCCCAGGCCGACGGCGGTCTCGGCCATGGCGATGAACACCACCGGCCCGGGCAGGCCGGGCGGCACGCTGGCGGCCAGCACCCCGTGCACCCGCTGCATCAAGGCCGGACGCACCGGCCAGTGCTTGCCGAGCGCCTTGCTCAGGAATAAAAAGCCGCGCTTGACGTTGGCGCGCGCGGCGAAGCCGAGCAGGCTGTCGGCCGCGAACGGGCCCGCCTCGGATGTGAGCGTGAGCGTGCCGGTCGGCATCTCGACATGCTGCACCTGCCGCACTGGCTGCGCCTGCGCCACCATCACCGCGCTCATGCGTATTCCACCGCGGTGGAGATGTCGCCGACACGGATGCCGGCGCGGATGGCCGGCACCGCCAGGCCGTCGAAGCCGCGGTCGAAGCCGCGCAGCGCGAGGTAGGGCAAGTTGGGGCCGGCCAGGCAGGCCATGGCGATGCCGCCCGACATGCGCGGGTTGATCTCGAGCAGGCGCGGCTTGCCGTCGGCTTCGCGGAACTGCACGTTGAAGTTGCCGTTCAGTCCGTAAGCGCGCGCCAGTCTGGCCGTCGATTCCTTGAGCAGCGGATCGTCGACGATGGTCTGGCCGGCGCTGCCGTCGACCGATTTCTTGCGCGCCACGGCGCACACCAGCGTGCCGTTGTCGGCCACGCAATCGACGCTGTATTCGGCGCCGCCGAGAAATTCCATCAGCAGCATCGGGCGGCAGCTCCCCTGCTCCCCGAGGCCGCGGCGGAAATCGTCGAAGCCGATCCGGTACATGGCGCCGTCGAGCAGCAACTGGGTGCTGTTGCGCTTCATGTCGAGCACGGCGAAGCCGAGCGCGTACACGCCCTCGGACGGCTTGACGCACAGGATCGGGTGCAGTTTGCTGAGCTCGGCATACGCTTCGTCGAATTGGGCCAGGTTTTCGAACACGCGGAACTGGGCCGGCGCGGCGCCGGGCAGGTCGACGGTGTCGCAGAAACGGGCCTTGTCGTGCAGCAGCGCCAGCGTTTCGGGCGTGCCGGCCGACAGCACACGGGTGCCGATCTCGGCGAAGCGGGCGCGCGCGCCGCTGATCAGCGCGGCCTCCTTGCCGGGGATGAAAATGCCGATGTCGTTGCTCTGGCAAAAGCCGAGGCACCATTCGAGGTAATTCTCGCCGCTCAGGCCCTTTGGCTCGGGCGCGAAGTGGTGGGCGCCGATGCCGGGACGGGCGTCGGTGCTTGTGTGCGTGTGAAAAATCTCGTACTCGCCCGCGGCATCGGCCTCGCGGATCAGGCGGATTGCGGCGAAAACAGACGAAAACGTTTTATTGAACCAGACGCGCATATAGTCTTTTTAGGGTGAAAGGGTATTCGTTCGAGCAAATCGCGCAACAACAGCGGGGGGCCGGTACTGGAACGCGGGACTGGTCGGTGCTGCGGACCGTGCAAGGCAGGCTTGCTTGGTCCGGCGACAAATCTTTACCGCGGAGGTTCCATGAAAAAACCGGCAGCACGGATTATACCTGTAGGCAGGTTGGCAATCTCATCCGCGCAATTGTGCGGACGGGTTTGCTTGTGTTTCGCCCGGGCATGGACTAACATATGAACACTTATTCACATATTATTATCATGATGACACGCGCCGACGACCCTTCCGTGGCCCAGCTGGCCGATTTGTTCCATCTGCTCGGCGACCCGACCAGGCTGCGCATCGTGCTCGCCTGCCTGCCCGAGCCGATCGCGGTGGGAGACATCGCCGCCGCCCTGCAATTGAGCAGCTCGCTCGTGAGCCACCATTTGCGCCTGTTGCGCGCGGCGCGCATCGTCAAGGCCGAGCGCCAGGGCAAGCAGGTTTTTTACACGGCCGCCGATGCGCATATCACGGGCGTGCTGGCGGACATGCTCGAACATGTCGCCGAACCGCAGGCGGGCCTCGATCAAGGAGTGGAGCAATGACCCGACCCGAACACGCGCAACACCAACATGAGCAACACGAACACGCGAGTCACGAACAAGCAAGTGACGCCCACGCGAATCACGCCCACGGCGGGCACGAGCACGATGCCCACGACCACGACGGGCACGCTTGCGCGCATGACCACCATGCCAAGCCGGCGGCCCCGGGCGCAGACCATGGCCACCAGCACGGCCATGGCCACAGCCACGGCCACGGCCACCACCATGCGCTGGACCCGAACGGCAACATGCGCGCGTTCGCGCTCGCGATCGGCCTCAACAGCGTGTTCGTCCTTATCGAATTCTTTTACGGCTGGCTGGCCAACTCGACCGCGCTGATGGCCGACGCCGGCCACAACCTGTCCGACGTGCTCGGGCTGGTGCTCGCCTGGGGCGCCGCGATGCTGGCGCGCACCGCGCCGAGCGGGCGCTACACCTACGGCCTGCGCAGCTCGTCGATCCTGGCGGCATTGCTCAACGCGCTGCTGCTGATGATGGCTTGCGGCGCGATCGGCTGGGAGGCGGTGCACCGCCTGTCGCAGCCCGCTCCCGTGGCCGGTTTGACGGTCTCGATCGTGGCCGCCATCGGCGTCGTCATCAATGGCTTCTCGGCATGGTTGTTCATGCGCGGCAGCAAGGACGACATCAATATCCGCGGCGCCTACCAGCACATGGCGGCCGACGCGCTCATTTCACTGGGGGTGGTGGTGTCGGGGCTGGCGATCATGGCGACCGGCTGGGCCTGGATCGATCCTGCGCTCAGCATCGTGATCGTGCTGCTGATTTTGGTGAGCACCTGGTCGCTGCTGCGCGAGTCGCTGCGCATGGTGCTGGCCGCCGTGCCGGACAATGTGGACTTGCCGGCGGTCGAACAATTCTTGCGCGAACTACCGGGCGTGAGCGAAGTGCACGACCTGCACATCTGGGCCATGAGCACGACCGAGGCCGCGCTGACCGCCCATCTGGTGATGCCGGCCGGCTACCCGGGAGACGGCACCATCGATGCGATCGTGGCGCGCCTGCGCAATGATTTCGCGATCCACCATTCCACCTTGCAGGTCGAGCAAGGCACCACCGCGCACGGCTGCGCCCTGCATGGCGAAGCCGCGCACTGAGGCGCGGCTTGCCTGGTGCAGGCCCTTGCCGCAGGGCCTTGGCGCAGGGACTTAGTGCAGGGGCTTAGCTCAGGCCCGCGAACAGGGCCGTGCTCAGGTAGCGCTCGCCGAACGAGGGGATGATCGTGACGATCAGCTTGCCTTCGTTCTCGGGACGGCGCGCCACCTCGACCGCGGCCCACAGCGCCGCGCCCGAGGATATGCCGACCAGCAAGCCCTCTTCGCGCGCGGCCGCGCGCGCCGTGGCGAACGCGTCCTCGTTCTTGACGCAAATGATCTCGTCGTAAATTTCGGTGTTGAGCACCTGGGGCACGAAGCCGGCGCCGATGCCCTGGATCGGGTGCGGCCCCTTGACGCCCTTCGACAAGATGGGCGAAGCGTCGGGCTCGACCGCGATGACCTGGAAGCCAGGCTTGCGCGCCTTCATGACCTCGCCCACGCCGGTGATGGTGCCGCCGGTGCCGACGCCGGCGACCAGGATGTCGGCCTGGCCCTCGGTGTCGCGCCAGATCTCCTCGGCCGTGGTGTTGCGGTGCACGGCCGGATTGGCCGGATTGGTGAATTGCTGCGGCATGAAAAAGGCGGGATCGCCCGCGACCAGCTCCTCGGCCTTTTTGATGGCGCCGAGCATGCCTTCGCTGCCGGGCGTGAGCACCAGCTCGGCGCCATAGGCGCGCAGCAGGGTGCGCCGCTCGACGCTCATGGTGTCGGGCATGACGAGCAGGCACCGGTAGCCGCGCGCCGCGCACACCATGGCCAGCGCGATGCCGGTGTTGCCGCTGGTCGGCTCGACGATGGTGGTGCCCGGCTTGATCATGCCGGCGCCCTCGGCCGCTTCGATCATGGCCAGCCCGATGCGGTCTTTGACGCTGTGGGCCGGATTGTAAAATTCGAGCTTGGCGACAATCTGGGCGCCGGCGCCGGTGGCGAGCTTGCGGATCCGCACCAGCGGTGTGTTGCCAATCAACTCGGTTACATCGTTTGCGATTCTCATGTTCTACCCCGCGGTGTGTTGGATGGTGGCGTTAATGGCGTGTCACTTAACTTCGAGCAATTCCACATCGAAGATCAGGGCGGCGTTGGCCGGGATGTCACCCATGCTGCGCGGACCGTAGGCCATGGGCGCCGGAATGATCAGGGTGCGTTTGCCGCCGACCTTCATGCCGACCACGCCCTGGTCCCACCCCTTGATGACCTGGCCGGCGCCGAGCCGGAAGTCGAACGGGGTGCGTCCGGCCTCGCGCGAGGAGTCGAATTGCTTGCCGCGTTGCTTGAGCAGCATCGGCTTGTAGAGCCAGCCGGTGTAATGGACGACCACGGTGCTGCCGGACTCGGCCTCTTTGCCGCCGCCGACCACAACGTCGGTTTTGATCAGGGGATCGGCGACGATGACCGGCGCCACCAGCTGGACTTCGGTGCCGCCCGAGGCAGCCGCCGAGGCAGCCGCCGAGGCCGAAGCCGAAGCCTGGGCCGCGTCTTGGGCAGTCGCCGCGGCGACGGCGCAAACCAGTGCGAGGTAGAGGGAGCCACGGAGGGCGCGACGAATCATGTTTTGTTTTCCTGGTTCAAGGGGTTTAGATCAATCTTAGCGGGCAGCAAGGCTAGCCTATCATAGCAAGGCCGACGGCGCCTGCACAACGGCGGCGTCAAGCGCGGCGGCGGGGGCCGCCGGCCCGGCCGCCAGTTTGCGCAGCAGGTGGGCCGCGGCCACCATCCCGAAGCTGGCCGTCACCACCACGCTCGAGCCGAAACCGGCGCAGTTGAGTCCGGTCACGCCGCGCTCGTCGGCGTCGAGCGAGCAACTCGCGTAGTCGGCCGGATACTGCAGCGGCTCCATCGAAAACACGGCGTCGACATTGAATTTGTTCTTGATCCCACGCGGAAAGCCATACTCGGTGCGCAACAGCTTGCGCACCTTTTTGAGGAGCGGCTCCTGCTCCGTCTTGGACAGGTCGCGCACATCGATCCGGGTCGGGTCGACCTGGCCGCCGGCGCCGCCGATGGTGATCAGGGGGATCGAGGCGGCGCGGCAGAAGGCGATCACGGCCGCCTTGGCCTTGGCGCTGTCGATGGCGTCGACCACGAAATCGCAGCCGCGCGCGCCGATCATCTGGTCCAGGTTGTCGGGGGTGACGAAGTCCTCGACCAGGTTGACCTTGCAAAACGGATTGATCTGGGCGATGCGTTCGGACAGGGCCTCGATCTTGGGCTGGCCGATGGTGCCGCTGTGGGCCTGGATCTGGCGGTTGATGTTCGATTCGGCGACGTTGTCGAGGTCGATCAGGGTCAGTTGTCCAACGGCGCTGCGGGCCAGGGCCTCGACGATCCACGAGCCGACGCCGCCGACGCCGATCACGCACACGTGGGCGGCGCGGAAGCGCGCCAGCGCGCGCGCGCCGTAGAGCCGTCCGATGCCGCCGAAACGGCGCTCGAAATCGACCTCGTGCCCCCCGTCGGGCAGATTTGAAATATTGATTGAGTTCATCTTCCCATTTTAACGGACGGGGCGCCGCGCGCCGCGCTATGCTCTAAAATGGGGCCTCCACGCCCCATCGAAAGCAACAGATGACCAACTCCCTGCCCGACGCCGCGCCCGGCTTCGACCAACCGATCGCCGTGCTCAAGCATTGCCACGACCGCATCCGCAAGCAATTGGCGACGATCGAGAAGCTGCACGCGCACCTGCCGCTGTACGGCGCCGACACCCAGGCCCAGCAGGCGGCCGGCGCGGTGCTGAACTATTTCGACAAGGCGGCCCACCTGCACCACGCCGACGAGGAGCAGGACCTGATTCCGCTGATGCTGTCGGTGGCCAGGGGCGAGGACGCGGCCGCGCTGGCCGCGCTGGTGCCCGGCATCTTGCAGGACCACACCGACATGGAGGCGATGTGGCAGGACTTGCACGAACAACTAAGCGCGATCGCCAACGGCGCCTCGAGCGCGCTGGCGACGGCCAAGGTGCAGCGCTTCGCCCAGCGCTACGCCGACCACATGGTGCGCGAGGAAACCCAGATCGCGCCGATGGCGCTGCGCATCCTGAGCCCGGCGCAGATGGCGCAACTGGGCAACGCGATGCAGCAGCGGCGCGGCATCGCCAGCGCCGGCGCGATGGCGGCGGGTACCCCGGCGGCCACGGGCGAGGCGCTGGCCAGCCTGCGCAAGGACTACGGCCAGGCCAGCCTGAGCGAGACCGAGGTCGCGCGCGACCCGATCGCGCAATTCAACACCTGGTTCGAGGAGGCGCTCAAGGCCGAGGTCAACGAGCCGAACGCGATGAGCGTGGCCACGGTCGACGCCGAAGGCCGGCCGAGCTCGCGCGTGGTGTTGATCAAGCAGTACGACGCGCGCGGCTTCACCTGGTACACCAACTACGCCAGCCAGAAGGGGCGCCAGCTCGCGCACAATCCGCACGCGGCCCTGCTCTTCTTTTGGAGCGAACTTGAACGCCAAATCCGGATCGAAGGAAGGGTGGAGCGCACTTCCGCGGAGGAAAGCGACAAATATTTCCAAAGCAGGCCGCTCAAGAGCCGGCTAGCGGCGATCGCCTCGGCCCAAAGCATGCCGATCGACAGCCGCGCCGAACTCGAGCAAAATTACGACGCCGTGGCCGCGCGGTATGGCGATGCGCCGCCGCGCCCCGAGAACTGGGGTGGTTTTCGCCTTGTGCCCGAGCGCATCGAATTCTGGCAGGGGCGCCGTTCGCGTTTTCACGACCGTATCGTGTACCTGCTGCAGGCCGACGGCAGCTGGGCGCGACAACGTTTGCAACCGTAAGGTGGCCGGGTCCCCGCGCGCGGCATCGCGCGCGGCGCCACGCCCGCCTGTGCTGATTCCGGCTGGAGGTGCGCGTGTTCAATCAACTCAGACTGAACGCCTGGAGCATGGGCGTACGCAACAAGCTTTCCCTGCCCCTCAGGGTGGAACTCTGGAACGGTCAGCGGGTCGACTTTTCCGCCGAGACCCCGCGCGTGACCATCCGCGTGCCCAACGCGCAGGCGCTGCGCTACCTGCTCTCGCCCTCGCTGTATAACCTGGGCCGGGCCTATGTCGAGGGCGCGATCGAAGTGCACGGGCGCGCCGCCGACATGATCGCCATCGTCAACGCGCTCGCGCGCGCCACGCTCAAGCGGCACGGGCGCTTCCGGCTCGGCCTGCCCGGGCTGGGGCGCTCGCGTTCGCGCGACGCGGCCGCCGTGCGCTACCACTACGACGTCTCGAACGATTTCTACGGCGCCTGGCTCGACCCGGGCATGGTCTACTCGTGCGCCTACTTCGAGGACGGCAACGAGGACCTGGCCACGGCGCAGCGCAAAAAAATCGACCACATCCTCAACAAGATCGAACTGCGGCCGGGCCACACCCTGCTCGACATCGGCTGCGGCTGGGGCACGCTCGTGATCCGCGCGGCCCAGCGTTACGGCGCGCACTGCGTCGGCGTCACCCTGTCCGAGAACCAAACCCGGCTCGCCCGCGAACAGGTCGAGCGCGCCGGCATGCAGCACCTGGTCGAGATCCGCCTGCAGGACTACCGCGACGTGGGCGGCCAGTTCGACCGCATCACGAGCGTGGGCATGTTCGAACACGTCGGCGTGCGCAACCTGCCCGCCTACTTCGCGCGCATCAACGCCCTGCTCGCGCCCGACGGCGTGGCCATGAACCACGGCCTGACCACGACCGACGTCGAGTGCCGCGCCGCGCCGTACGGCGGGGGCAAGTTCATCCAGCGCTATGTGTTTCCGCACGGCGAACTGGCGCACCTGGGCGCGGTCGTGCGCGCCATGCAGGAGGGGGGGCTGGAGGTGCGCGACGTCGAGAACTTGCGCCGCCACTACGCGCGCACCTGCGCCTTGTGGACCGAAAACTTCGAGGCGCACGCCGAGCAGATCAAGCTGCTGACCGACCCGCGCCGCTTCCGCATCTGGCATGTCTACCTGGCCGGCTGCGCGTACGCTTTCAAGCACGATTGGATCGGTTTGTACCAGGTGGTGTGCGGCAAGGCGGGGCGCGATCCGGCGACGATTCCCTGGTCGCGGCGCTATATGTACAGCTAGCGTTTACTCCGGCGCTTACACCAGGTGGCGGGAGTGCGGCCCGGGCCCGGGGCGCCGGCAGTGTTTCAAGCCGGGCGCCGCCGCAGCAGCACCCACAGCAGGAGCGCCGCCACCATCGCCAAGCCAAGCGCCGACCATTGCGGGATCATCAGGCCAAGCACCACTTCGCGGCCATCCTCGCACAGGCCGTCGGACTTGAACAGCCAGGGCAGGTACTGCGCGGTTGGAATTTTATTTAGCAGGGTCTGGGTCGGATCGATGCCGCACGAAAAACCCGGATTGGCCAGCACATACAAATGCCTGCCAGCGGTGTAAAGACCGCCCAGTGCGCTGGCCAATGCCAGCGCGACCCATGGCTTGGGCCTGGCGACCGCGGCCGCGACCAGGCAAAACACGCCCGCCCCGAAGAAAGCGTAACGCTGGATCACGCACAGTGCGCAGGGCAGCATGTTCTCGACATGCTGCAAGTACAGCGCGGCGCCGATCAGGGCGAAGCAGCCCAAGCCGACGGCAAGTAAAACGGGACGCGTATTGAAGTTCATTTTTGACCCACAAGGCAACACAAACACGGATCTTCGCATAAAGCCGCCCCAGCCGTAACAAACCGGGTTCCGGACGCAGGGCAATTGCATCAAAATTCAGA
>NZ_PXWF02000047.1 GCF_003011895.2 Massilia glaciei
ACTCTGACCCTGGATTTACTCCGTCGACATAATTCCGGCTCCGTGGTGTCGATCAGCGCACTCGGCATCGATGTTTCTGCCAATGGCGGGAACGACAAGATGGTGCGATTTACTGCGTCAACACAGCGCTTGCGCCGTGGTGTCGATTCTCCTTAACCCTTCAGGGTCTGCTCGAGCACGTGCAGCTCGTGGTTGCATTCCGGGTTTTTGGTGCGGTCGAGCGCGATCTTGCGCACCGCGTGCAGCACCGTCGTGTGGTCGCGCCCGCCAAACAGCTCGCCGATCTCCGGCAAACTCTTTTGCGTCAGTTCCTTGGCCAGGTACATCGCGATCTGGCGCGGCCGCGCGATGTTCGCCGGGCGCCGCTTCGAGTACATGTCGGCCACCTTGATGTTGAAGAAATCGGCCACCGTCTTCTGGATGTTCTCGACCGAGATCTGCCGGTTCTGCACCGACAGCAGGTCCTTGAGCGCCTCCTTGACGACGTCGATCGTGATGTCCTTGCCATGGAAGCGCGAGTACGCGAGGATCTTGCGCAGCGCGCCTTCGAGCTCGCGCACGTTCGAGCGCAGGTGCTTGGCCACGAAGAAGGCCACGTCGTCCGAGAACGTGACGCCCTCGGACTGCGCCTTTTTAAGCAAAATGGCGACCCGCATCTCGAGCTCGGGCGGCTCGATCGCAACCGTCAAGCCCGAGTCGAAGCGCGAGATCAGGCGGTCGTCCATGCCCGTGATCTCTTTCGGATACGTGTCGCTGGTGATGATGATCTGCTTCTTGGCCGCGATGAGCGCCTCGAACGCGTAAAAGAACTCCTCCTGCGTGCGGCTCTTGCCGCCGAAGAATTGGATATCGTCGATCAGCAACATGTCGAGCGAGTGGTAGTAGTGCTTGAAGTCGTCGAAGCCTTTGCGCTGGTAGGCGGTGACGACGTCGCGCACATACTGCTCGGCGTGGATGTAGCGGATCCGCGCGCCCGGCTGGTCGGCCATGACCTGGTTGCCGATCGCGTGGATCAAGTGGGTCTTACCCAGGCCCACGCCGCCGTAGAAGAACAGCGGGTTGTACGACACGCCCGGGTTGTTGGCGACCTGGATGGCCGCGGCGCGCGCGAGCTGGTTGGCCTTACCGGTCACGAAGCTGTCGAACGTCAGTTCGGTGTTGACGCGGCTTTGCTCGCGCCGCGGCGAATTGCCGATGTTGAACAGCTCCGGCGGCGCGCCCGGCGCGGCATCGGCGCTGCCGTTGCGCGGGTCCGACGCGACCCCGCTGGCGCTCGGCGCGCCCGGCGCCACCGCCGGTTTTTTGGGCAGGTTGTTGCGCGGGTCGAGCACGAACTGCACCTCGGTCGGCGCTTCCCAGTACTGCGAGGCGAGCACCGTGATGCGGCTGGCGAACTGCGACTTTACCCAGTCGAGCTTGAAGCGGTTGGGCGCGGCGATGCGCAGCTTGCCGTCCTCGTAGTCGAGGGCGATCAGCGGCTTGATCCAGGCGCTGAATTGCTGCGGTGTCAGCTCAAGTTCCAACTGCGCGGAACAGGTCTGCCAAAAATTATCCATGAATCGTCTTGATGTGAATGAGGTGTGGGGGCTGGGGTTAAGTCGCTGTTTTTTTTTGCGCTCGCGGATGCGTCGCGCGAGCGGTTCGCCACATGTAACACGCTATTCTACCTGCGAAGGCGCGAGTTATCCACAGGCGCGACGCTTATTTCGTCGCCCGCGGCCGCGTTTTTGGCCCCCGCCGGCGGCTTCAAATTGGGTCGAAAGCTCAGCAAGCCTTGACAGCGGGGGGCGAAATGCTGTCTAATTCAGGGTTCCCCGCCCGTATTCCGTGCTGCGTCACTTGTGACCCGCATGTGGGCATAGCGGGCGAGAAGCGTATTTGCGTTTGGCGTGTCGCCGGCTTAACCCTCTGCGAAGTGTCATCTGCACCATAAAAACTGACGACGTCAGACCGATTTTGCAATTTTTTTGCTTTTAGCGAGACCACCATGAAACGTACTTACCAACCTTCCGTCGTCCGTCGCAAGCGCACGCACGGCTTCCGCGCTCGTATGGCTACCCGTGGCGGTCGCGATGTGCTCAATGCACGCCGCGCCAAGGGTCGCAAACGCCTGGCAGTATAAGGCTGACAGCTCTTGCAGCTGCTGCCGATACCGGATTGTTGGCTATGACAAGCGAAGGTTCACACGACTTCGCGCGTGTTCGGCGGATCGTAAAAACGGATGAATTTTCATCCGTTTTTCGTTTGCGCCCGGCGCAAAAGACCGCGCACTTCGTGCTCTACACCCGTTTGAACGAGCTGCCGCATGCGCGGCTGGGCGTCGTTGTGGCCAAGCGTTTCGCACCGCGCGCGGTCACCCGCAACACGATCAAGCGCCTCACGCGCGAGCTGTTCCGCGTCTCGGCGCTGCCGGCCATCGACTGTGTCGTGCGCCTGGCGCGCCCGGTCAACAAAAAGGACGGGCCGGCCACCACCGCCGGCCTGAAGGCGGAACTGCGCGTCGAAATCGCGCGCCTGTTCGCCTCGCAAAAGCCGCATCCGAAAGCCGCCGCCAACGCGGGCGCGGTGGCAAACGCCAACAGCGCCACCAGCGCCGACAGGGTGCGCGCCACCAGCGCCGCCGGCGCGCACGCGGCCGCGCCCGTGCCGGAAGCGCCCGCGCCATGAGCCGCCTGTTGATCTGGCTCGTGCGCGGGTACCAGTTGCTGCTGTCGCCCATGCTGGGACAGAACTGCCGCTTCTACCCCAGCTGCTCGGGCTATGCGATCGAGGCCCTGCGCTCCCACGGGGCCTTGCGCGGCGGCCTGCTCGCGCTGCGGCGCCTGGGCCGCTGCCACCCCTGGAACGACGGCGGCTTCGATCCCGTGCCGCCAGCGCCCCACTTGAATTCGTCTCAAAACGACGCATCTGGACCCGACTCATCTACAACCGCCTGCGGTTGCCACCACTCCTGACTAATACCCAATGGACATCAATAAACAACGTACCATCCTGTGGATTGTGTTTTCCTTATCGCTGTTCTTCCTGGTCGATAACTACAGGAAAGACAACGGCATGGACTCGCTGCTGGCGGCGCCCAAGCCGGTAGTGACTGCTCAAGCGCCGGGCGCCACCGGCGTGCCTGCGGCCCCGGGCGTGCCTGCGGCCCCGGGCGTGCCCGGCGCGCTGCCGGCGGCAAGCTCGACCGGCCTGCCCGGCGGCATCCCCACGGCGGCCCCGGCCGCCGTGCGCGGCGAGCTGATCACCATCAAGACCGACGTCATGACGGCCCAGATCGACACCGCCGGCGGCGCCATCAAGCGGCTCGAGCTGCTCCAGTACCGCGACAAGATCGACAAGACCAAGAACCAGGTCCTGTTCGACGTCACCCCCAAGGGCATCTACGTCGCCCAGACCGGCCTGATCGGCAACGTCGCCGGCGTCGTGCCGCCGAACCACGAGACCGTGTTCACGGCCAAGCCGGGCGTGCGCAGCATCGACGGCGGCAACCAGGTGCAGCTCGTGCTCGAGGCCGAGCAATCCGGCGTCAGGCTGACCAAGACCTACACCTTCAAGCGCGGCGACTACGTGATCGACCTGCGCCACGACGTGGCCAACGTCGGCGAAGCCCCGGTGGCGCCGTCGCTGTACATGGAGATGCTGCACCACGGTAACAAGCCCGAGGGCGAGACCTACTTCACCTCGAGCTACACGGGACCGATCGTGTCGTCGTCCAAGGAAGTGTACGAGAAGCTCGACTTCGCCGAGATCGAAAAGAACGGCAAGGAAGAGCATGTCGTGAGCGCCAACGACGGCTGGATCGCGATCGCGCAGCACTATTTTGTGGCCGCGTTCCTGCCGCAAGAGGGCATCGCGCGCACCAACTACACCGAAAAGACGCCGACCCCGAACCTGTACAAAATCGGCACCCTGATGCCGCTCGGCCAGATCGCGCCGGGCGCGGGCGTCGCCAACAACGCCCGCCTGTATGCCGGCCCCCAGATCGAGAACAAGCTCAAGGCCATCGCGCCCAACTTCGAACGCGTCAAGGACTACGGCCTGCTGACCATCCTGGCCGAGCCGATCTTCACCGTGCTCGACCTGATCCACCGCGTGCTCGGCAACTGGGGCTGGACCATCATCGCCTTCACGGTGCTGATCAAGCTGCTGTTCTTCCCGCTGTCGGCGGCCGGCTACAAGAGCATGGCCAAGATCAAGATGGTCACGCCGAAGATGCAGGCCATCCGCGAGCGCTACAAGGGCGACCCGGCCAAGATGAACCAGGCCACCATGGAGCTGTACAAGACCGAGAAGATCAACCCACTCGGCGGCTGCCTGCCGATCCTGGTCCAGATGCCGGTGTTCCTGGCCCTGTTCTGGGTGCTGCAGGCCTCGGCCGAGCTGCGCGGCGCGCCATGGATCGGCTGGATCCAGGACCTGACCGCGCCGGACCCCTGGTACATCCTGCCGGTGCTGTACGCGATCTCGATGTGGATCACGACCAAGCTCAATCCGGCGCCGGCCGACCCGATGCAGGCCAAGATGATGTTGTGGATGCCGCTGATCTTCTCGGTCGCGTTCTTCTTCTTCCCGTCCGGCCTGGTGCTGTACTGGGTGGTCAACAACATCCTGTCGATCGGCCAGCAGTATGTGATCACCAAGAAGTACGCCGTCGCCGAGGCGCAGAAGTAAGCGCCCTCGAGTCGACCTTGAAAAGCCCGCGCCCGCCGCGGGCTTTTTTTCGGCCGTCGCCGGGCGTCCCAATTACTTTACAATCACGTCTATGAAACTAGACTCCTCCCCCATCGCCGCCATCGCCACCGCCCCGGGCCGCGGCGGCATTGGCGTGGTGCGCGCCTCGGGCAAGCAGCTCGCGCCGCTGCTCGCCGCGCTGTTCCCCAATGCCACGCTGGCGCCGCGCCACGCCACCTACATCGCGTTCAGCGCCGCCGACGGCAGCGTGATCGACCAGGGCATCGCGATCTACTTCAAGGGCAGCCATTCGTACACCGGCGAGGAGGTGCTCGAGCTGCAGGGCCACGGCGGGCCGGTGGTGATGCAGATGCTGCTCGCGCGCGTGCTCGAGGCGGGCGCGCAGATGGGCATGCGGATCGCCGAGCCGGGCGAATTCACGCGCCGCGCCTACCTCAACGACAAGCTCGACCTGGCCCAGGCCGAGGCCGTGGCCGACCTGATCGACGCCTCGACCGAGGCGGCCGCAAAGTCGGCCTCGCAGTCGCTCGCCGGCGCGTTCTCGAAGACCATCAACGTGCTCGTCGAGCAGACCATCGGCCTGCGCATGCTGGTCGAGGCCACGCTCGACTTCCCCGAGGAGGAGATCGACTTCCTCGAGAAATCGGACGCGCGCGGCCAGCTCGGGGTGATCATCG
This sequence comes from Massilia glaciei, assembly GCF_003011895.2. Taxonomy (GTDB): domain Bacteria; phylum Pseudomonadota; class Gammaproteobacteria; order Burkholderiales; family Burkholderiaceae_D; genus Telluria_A; species Telluria_A glaciei. The sequence goes on from NZ_PXWF02000047.1 coordinate 5,370, forward strand.
CCTCGCTCGAGCGCGTGTTCCAGCAGGCGGCCCAGGGCGCGCTGCTGCGCGAGGGCCTCAATGTTGTGCTGGTGGGGCAGCCGAACGTGGGCAAGTCGTCGCTGCTCAACGCGCTGGCCGGGGCCGACGTCGCCATCGTCACGCCGATCGCCGGCACCACCCGCGACAAGGTCAGCGAGACGATCCAGATCGAGGGCATCCCGCTCAACATCATCGACACGGCCGGCATCCGCGTGATCGACGAGGCGGTCGACCTGGTCGAGCGCATCGGCATCGAGCGCACCTGGGCCGAGGTGGCCAAGGCCGACGTGATCCTGCACCTGCTCGACGCCGGCGCCGGGCCCACCCGCGCCGACGAGCGCATCGCCGGCGCGTTCCCGGCCGGGGTGCCGGTGCTGCGCGTGTGGAACAAGATCGACCTGTCGGGGCACAAGTGCGGGGTCGACGCGATGGACGACGCGACCCACATCTACCTGTCGGCGCACGAGCATGTTGGGATCGACCTGCTGCGCGGCGAGCTGCTGCGCATCGCCGGCTGGGAGCAGACGGGCGAGTCGCTCTACCTGGCGCGCGAGCGGCACCTGATCGCGCTGCGCTCGGCGCACAAGCACCTCGCGCACGCGGGGGCGCACGCGGCGCAGAACGACCAGTCGCTCGATTTGTTCGCCGAGGAATTGCGGCTCGCGCAGGTGCAGTTGTCGAGCATCACGGGCGCGTTCTCGTCGGATGATTTGCTGGGGGTGATTTTCGGGCGGTTTTGTATCGGAAAATAGATAGTTGCCAACGGTTGCCAGTCGTTGCCAAATTTTCCGGACTACGCCCTTGTATATCAATGGTTTAGTGCCTGGCGTTGCCTAATGTTGCCCATTGACACACACATTTTTTAAGTACACACTTCAGTACACAATCCCATGTGTACTCAAAGGTGTGTACTTAAATGCCCAAAGCAGCCATCCCCCTCAATGACAAGCGCATCAAAGCGCTCAAGCCAAAAGCGAAGCGATACCTTATCGCCGACGGTGGCGGCCTGGTGCTGGAAGTTATGACTTCGGGCTCGATGGTCTGGCGCTACCGTTATTCTCTTAACCGCAAGCAACAGCCTTTGGTCACAATCGGCGACTATCCAGCGGTCAGCCTGCAAGACGCCCGAATCCGGGCGCGCCGCTATGCCGAGATTGTGGCCGGCGGCGTGTCACCCATCGCCGACGCCAAGAAAGACCGGGGCGCTTCCAAGACTCTCGATTCGGTGCGCGCCTTTGCCGATTTTTGGTACGAGTCGGAAATCGCAACAAAATCGCTGTCGTATCGCACAGTTACCAGGCGCGCCTTGGACAAGGATATCTACCCGGCCATCGGCAATAAAGCCCTGTCGGAGGTAAACGCTGGTGACGTGCTGGCCATCTGCGACAAGGTGAAAGGGCGCGGCGCCTCGCAAATGGCCCTATTTACCCGTAATGTCGTCAAGCGCATGTACGAGTACGCGATTTCGCGCCAGGCCGCGACTATTAACCCTGGCCAGCAGTTGGTCGCTCGTTACATCGCCACTCCCCAGAGCCGCACGCGCGTTCTGTCGCCCGATGAAGTCGGTACGGTCCTACGCGCGGTGTACACCTCCAATATGAGCCGTGCCTACAAGCTGGCGCTGCACCTCCTTGTGGTCACGATGGTGCGCAAGTCCGAGCTGATCGAGTCTGAATGGTCCGAGTTCGACCTGGACGAAGGCGTATGGCGTATCCCGGCCGAGCGCATGAAAAAGGACCGCGAGCACTGGGTGTTCCTGTCGGCGCAGGCCGTGTCCATGTTGCGGGAACTGCGTACGCTTTCGCACAGCCCGCGCTTTGTGTTCCCGATGCGGCGCGGGCACGAAGACCGGCCTATCGCCAAATCGACGTTGAATCAAGCAGTGCGCGCGATGGACTCCGACGTGCAACATTTCGTCATCCACGACTTCCGGCGCACCGCATCGACGCACTTGCACGAGATGGGCCAGTCGTCCGACGCCATCGAGAAAGCACTTGCACACTCGATAAAGGGCATCAAGGGCGTATACAATCGGGCCGAATACGCCGACGAGCGCCGCAAGATCATGCACTTATGGGCGGATTTCGTTGACGCTCAGATTGCCGAGGGGAAGAAGGTCGTAATCGGCAAATTCCGGAGCGCCGCATGAAGAGTCTTACCTCACGTGGCGGACTCAGGTAGGTGAGAGTTGATGCGCGAACTGCATGCCATTACTAGCGACAATCGCGCCGCTGTGGGTGCCGATCTGGCTTAATTCACGGTTACATTGGTTACAGCGGCTACGTCATTGTTTTAACGGTGTTTATGAGTAACCGCGCACCTTCGACGGCGGTTACTGTGGTTACAGAAGAAAGTCTAGCCACGCCCGCCGCAATAGGTGGGAAGCGGGAAGCCCTGCCCCACTGGCTAACTTCCGATATACAGGGCAGTAAGAGAACATATGCAAATTTTTCAAGTTATTGATGGACAGGATGAAGGATTGATTTTTCCTGACTGGGTAAGTCCGTCGCTGATGACCTACACGGCAAAAATAAGGGGCGAAATTAGCGTTATCAACCCCGGTCTGTCGTGGGAACAAATCGGTATGCTCGCGACCTTTGGAATGAAGGAATTGGATTTGGCGGCCCACGCTTCGGCGAAGTGGCATACCGATTACTTGGTAAACGAAGCGAGCCTCGACCCGGAAGACTATATCGATTGTCAAAAATGTTCGACGCCGGAAGGCGTCCGCCTTATGGACGGAGAAGGACTACTCTTACATGCGCGCCTGACTGAGGAGGATGATGAAAACGCCGCCCCAGCTTGGGAATCAGTTGAGAAAATACTACATGGACATGATGCTGTGTGCGTTCTCTATGCATATGCGCTGTATCGCGTTGACAATGCACTTTCGAGTCAAATCGCTGGCGATATGGACGGTGCGTTAGGCTGCCTTGCGATGGCCGGAGACGTCATGATAATGGCAAGCGAAGCCACTGCAAGAGAAAGTGGAATTCGATGGGAACGAATGCATACCGCAGTGGCAATGCGAAATGCTGCGCGCAAACGACATGTTGAAACGTACGAGCTCCGCGCCGAAGCGATTGCACACTGGTCGGCACAGATCGACAGGAACTTAAGTGGCCAAAAGGCCGGCGCTATTTTGTCCAAAATTTTTCCCCTTTCGCAACGCAAATTAAGCGAATACGTAATGGCAGAGAAGAAAAGACTTCTTGCTAGCATGACGTAACCCCTGCCGGCAAAGCGTACGGCTAGCGGCAGCAGCGCGTACGCCCACCTGGGAAAGCGTCTAGCCTGTCGGCGCTTCATGGCCTAACCTTGCATCACTCCGCTGAACCATGGCGGCAACATGCATAGTTAGGCAATCGTGAAGCAACAGGCAAATCAAGAAATTCCATCCAGCAAGACTCTCCCAATGGACGGTATGAGCCGTTGGAAACAAATAGCACCCTTCGCGCCATTCAGCCGCGAGAAATTCCGCCAACTTGTTATCGCTGGCAAAGCGCCCCAGCCAATCAAATTTTCTGCCCGCTGCTCTGTATTCAAGAACCGGGAGCTTCATCGTTTCTTTGCCGACCCGCTCAACTACACCGCCGAGGTCTGCTAAGTGGATGAATTCTCGCACGCGCCTCGCGCAATAAATCAGCCATGGCTCGCTCCGCGTCCAGCGCATGACGACAGTGTGCCAGCATGATGGTGAGCGCATGCAGGTCTGCGTCCTTGGGCGTGGCGGCCATCGACCAGTTCCGCGATGCAATTCTTGCGGCAGGGCTGACGCCTCCGGACGTGATCGAGCCGGACGGCAAGCTACGTCGATTCTCAAGCAGTGGCAAATTGAAGGACGACGCAGGTTGGTATGTGCTGCACGGCGGCGCGATCCCGATCGGAATCATCGGGGATCATCGCACGGGACTGCGCCAAAGCTGGCGCGCCGACATCGGGCGCACGCTGACGCCGACCGAGGTCGTCGCACAAAGGGCCAAGATGACGGCAATGAAACTTATTCGTGAAGGGGAGGAAGCGCGGCGGCGTTCTACGGCGGCAAAAAAGGCAAAAGCAATCTGGATGGCCGCAACAAAAGCCGAGCAGGACCATCCCTATTTGATGCGCAAGCAGGTTGCGCCGGTCGATACGCTTCGCGAAATTGACGCCGGCACGGCGGCGGAAATTCTTGGCTATATCCCAAAATCGCGTGGAGAAGCGCTGGTAGAGCGCTTGCTCGTGGCCCCCATCATGATTGACGATGTGATATCGACCTGTGAACTGATTGATGGTGACGGGCGCAAATCTGCAATCTATGGCGGCGCGAAGGTAGGCGGGTTCTGGGCCGCGCAATCGCTCCCGGCTGGTGACGGCGATGGATTTACTGTATTTATCGGTGAAGGAGTGGCAACTACGCTGACCGTAAAAGAGGCCATCGGCCATGTGAGCGTAGCGGCCATGTCGGCGGGCAACCTGGCGGCAGCGGCGCGCGCGATGCGCAAGCGCTATTCTGCGGCGCGGCTGGTGCTGGGGGCCGACTTGGGTAAGAAGTCAGGTTCAGCCGATCCGATAGCTATCGAAGCGGCGCAAGCCGTTGGGGGACTTCTTGCGGTTCCGGACTTTGGCGACGACCGGGGCAACGACGAAACCGACTTCAACGACTTGGCGGCGCGCTTTGGGCTGGACGCGGTAAAGAACTGCTTCGGGCATGTGCTGGATGCCGCTGCTCTCATCGCAGACGCGCCCCAGGGGGCGGACACGGCCCCGTCAGAGCCATTGGAGCCGACGGGCAACGGCACGCTCATTGAGCCGGATTCGGTGATCTGCTCTTATGGGGGCGGTACTTTTGATGTCTCGCGCCGTGGCGTGTTCTTCATCGGCACCGACAAGGACGGCAATGAACAACCGGCTCGCTGGATATGCTCGCACCTGGCTATCGTCGCCGCCACGCGCGACGCGAAAAGCGGTGAGTGGGGGCGGCTGCTGGAATGGCGTGACGACGACGGTGTGAAGCACCAGTGGGCCATGCCTTTGGAGCTGCTCCAAGGCGACGGCATCGACATGCGACGCGAGCTGGCGCGTATGGGACTCGCCATTTCTACCGCGAGGACTCAGCGCGACTTGCTGGCCGCGTTCATTCAGGCGTGGCCGGTCCAGGCGAGGGCGCGCTGCGTGGAGCGTCTCGGCTGGCATGGCGCAGTGTACGTAACACCCTCGAAATCCATCGGGCAGGAAGAGGAAATCGTCGTGTTTCAAAATGCCCATGCCATAGAGCCGGCGTTTTCCGTGGCAGGAACCGCGATTGAATGGCGCGATTCTGTGGCGGCCCTGGCGGCGGGCAACTCTCGCCTGGTCTTTGCCCTGTCCGTGGCGTTTGCAGGTGCGCTGGCGGATGTGGCCGGTGAAGACTCGGGCGGCTTCCACCTGCGCGGTGGTTCCTCATCAGGTAAGACGACCGCGTTGAAGGTGGCCGCTTCGGTGTGGGGCGATCCGAACGCATACCCCCGACTCTGGCGGGCCACCGCAAACGGGTTGGAAGGACTGGCAGCGATGCACAACGATGGCCTCTTGATATTGGATGAGCTGAGCCAGGTAGACCCAAAGGAAGCCGGGGAAGCGGCCTACCTGCTCGCGAATGGGCAGGGCAAGGCCAGAGCATCCCGCTCGGGAGCTGCACGCCAGTCCGCCCGCTGGCGTTTGCTGTTCCTGTCGGCAGGCGAAGAATCGCTGACCGCCTTGATGGCGCGGGCAGGCCGTAAAGCCAACGCCGGGCAGGAAATCCGCCTTGCCGATGTCGATGCAGACGCGGGGGCCGGTATGGGCTCCTTCGAGACGCTGCATGATCAGGCTAGCCCGGCTGCGCTGGCGCTGGCCGTCAAAGATGCAGCGACGCGCCATCACGGTGCAGTGGGATTGGCATGGTTGCATTGCATTGTGGCTGATCGCGCCGCACTTGCCGACGAAATTGCTACCGGCATCAAGAGTTTTGTGGAGGACGCGGCACCCAAAGAAGCGGCTGGCCAAGTGCTGCGGGTAGCGCGGCGCTTCGCGTTGGTGGCAATGGCTGGCGAACTGGCGACACATTACGGTCTGACCGGATGGGACAAGGGCGAGGCTATTGGCGCGGCGCGCAAATGCTTCGCGGTGTGGCTCGATGCGTTCGGAGGGACCGGAAACCGGGAGGAACGCAACATTCAATCGCAGGTGCGCGCGTTCTTCGAGGCGCATGGAGCAAGCCGCTTCGAGGACACGGCGGCAACCAGCGATCAACGCATCATTAATCGAGCGGGCTTTTATCGCACTGGTGCGAGCGGAGTGCGGGAATTTTTGATTCTTTCGGAGTCGTTTCGCCGCGATATTTGCCAGGGATTCAGTGAAAAAGCCGCGAAGGAAGCTTTGATAGCGTGTGGGGTGTTGATTCCGGGGAAGGACGGCAAGCCAACGCAGTCGGTCCGATTGCCCGGCATCGGACCGACCAAGGCGTATGTCATGCGATATGACGGCGGGCAAGAGTGATGGCGCGCAATGACCCGTGGTGTACATCAAATATGAAAATTGAAAATTGGGAGATGCAGTGATGGCTAGTTTGTCGAAAGTAGAGTGGGATGCAGCCCGCAAGACGTGGAGCGAAGACAGCCGCGCCGGATATGGATGGTTAGCGGAAAGCCTCGGCGTCAGTCGCCAAGCCGTCAACAAGATGGCAACCAAGCAGGCGTGGAAGAAAGTTGCGCTGGTTGCGCGCGAACCGAGCATTCCGCAATCAGCGCAACTGGCAACGAACGCCAAGATTACGAAAAAGGCACCGTCGTTTGCGGCCACGACAGTCCCTTGCCTGGCATCCGGCCACTGGCAGATGATGACCCGTCGCCCGCGTGGCCGCCCGACAGATTACCGGGATGAGTTCATTGACGAGATCGTTTCCTACTTCGATATCCCAGTAGAAAGCGTGGTTGATGTGGACGTTGCGGACAGGGACGGCAGGACTGTTACCGAAAAAAAAGTGGTCATCAATACTTTTCCAACGGTGACTAGATTCGCGTCGAGCATTGGCGTCACGCGCGGGACGCTGCATGACTGGGCAACGGCGAAGAACCCCGATGGCACCCTCCGACGCCCTGAATTTTCCTACGCATACACGCGCGCGAAAGACTTGCAGGACGCCCTGCTGGTCGAAGGTGGTTTGTCCGGTCGTTACGAAGGTCGCTTTGCCGTGTTCGCGGCCAAGAACTTGATCGGCTGGAGAGACCAGATCGAGACAACGGCGGAAATTACCGTGACCGGCGCGACCGTCGAACTGTTGGACCAGTTGTACCGCGAAGGCATGGAGGCCGCTGCACGCAACAAGGCTGCCGTCATCGAACGGAATAAGAGCAACGCCCTCGCTGCGGCTACGGCGGCGAAATAGCGTGTCCATGCTTCATCGGGCCAGGCTCTTGCCATCTACCTGTGTGATGAATGCTCACCCGTAACCGCCGTAACCGCGAGAAAATCGCCCGGTTACGCATGACGGTTACGCAGGAACCCTTGTGGTTATTCGCGAAAAATTGAATTCATTGCTGCTGTAACCGCTGTAACTGTGAATCAAGAAATGGAAGAGCATCATCCAGTTAGGAGGAGCTTAATAGCCTTCCAAGAGTTGCTTCGACTTCTTTTTGGAGCTGTTTCTACCGTCGATTTATCGTACGCAAAGTCGCCAACGTGCGCGGCATCATTTCTTAGGTTTGCAATGGCTTCAAGGCGTTTCGCCTCGAAGTCTGTGAAGACGCCAACGCTTGCTGCTTTGAGCTTGATTATGACCGGCGACAGCGTGTCACGTGGCAGTGTCTCGATAGGAACTGCGCGTGCGCGTGTCGCCGCCCGGAAACCTATGCGTCCGTTTGCTCAGCCATCTCCAGCGCGTCGTCGATTTCGATGCCTAAGTACCGGACGGTGCTTTCAAGACGCGTATGGCCAAGCAACAGCTGAACCGCCCTGAGATTCTTCGTGCGGCGATAAATTAGCGTCGGCTTCGTCCGGCGCATTGTATGCGTGCCATAAGCGGCGGGGTCTAAGCCAATTGCCGCAAACCAGCGGTGTGCGATACGTGCGTATTGCCTGGTCGAAAGGTGTGGAGAATCGTGGATGCGACTCGGGAAGAGGAAGTCGCCGGCTTTCAGTTCGGCTCGCGCAATCCAGTCGGTCAAGCTCTGTCGAGTTCCTTTCGTTAGCTCGAACTGTACGGGCTGCTTAGTCTTCTGTTGCATGACGATGGCTCGGGCACTGACCCGGCCGCCATTAGCGACGTCGCGCAACCGAAGCTGGACCAGGTCACAGCCCCTGAGCTTGCTGTCGATAGCAAGATTGAATAACGCTAAATCGCGGACGCGTTCGTAAATCTCTAGTCGCACTCGGATTGCCCAGATCTCGCTGAGCCTGAGCGGCGACTTCTGGCCAACAAGTTTGCCTTTGTTCCAAACGGGCCGGCCGGATGGGTTCGATGCTGTTTGCGTGTTCATGATCACCTCCATAGTAGGAGCTTAACTATGCGCCGATGACAGGCTGGGCATCACGCGGCAGCTGGCCCTTGCGATTTTTTGTTTTACCGCGACCGGAGATGTAGAATGACACCTTCGGCGCTGTTCGGCCACAAGCCGCCATTCATTTTTTGCGCTTCATTTGGGTTTTTCCAGGAAGACGCTTGGTCCTGCCGAATTTTTCCTAGGCAGCAGCGGAAGCGAGTTCCACGCCCTACGGGGAATTCCGTTTTATTCTTTAGGTATCGTCATGGGCGAATCGCCAAAATTTTTGCCGCTGCTTCAAGCAACTGGCCAGCATGTACGACTCGTACACGCGGGATACATCTTTTCTGGAGGTCTTGTGGGCATCCTTATAGCTCACTGGAGCGAGTCCTGGCTACCTTTCGAAGCGCTGCTCGTCGCGACCATACTAGCAACTTTCTCCATGATCTTTGCCGTGTTCCTTGCATTCGCTAAGGTACGCTGTCCGAAATGTGAACTCCCTTGGGTACGTTGGTCTGTCGCAAACCAGCCCCACAATCAATGGCTTCACTGGCTTTATGAATTTACCGTTTGCCCAAAATGCGGGCACTCGGCGGCGCCTCAAGATGAGTTTTCGAATAGACCAGGTTGAGGCGTCATGATCACAGACGCCTGTTAGAGTACGTTCCGATTCGGCAGGCGTGAGCGTCATATTGGGGCGGGAGCGGGCCGAGGTCGGACCACAGGCTACCGTCGAGTACAATCGACAGCACCCGGCCAGGAACGGACGTTGGCTTTTCAATTTATGTTGG